>JBFXEP010000048.1:0-12464 GCA_050179995.1 Hyphomicrobium sp. | reverse complement strand
CTACCGGCTCGCCGACGGGCGCGGCGGCGGCGGGCGCGGCCAGCAGCGCTTCGCGCCGCACAACTCGTGGCCGGACAACGTCAACATCGACAAGTCGCGCCGCCTGCTGTGGCCGATCAAGCAGAAGTATGGGCAGAGGATCTCCTGGGCCGACCTGCTGATCCTCACCGGCAACGTCGCGCTCGAAACGATGGGCTTCCGCACGTTCGGGTTCGCTGCCGGCCGCGAGGACACCTGGGAGCCCGATCTCGATGTCAACTGGGGCACCGAGGGCGAATGGCTCGCCCATCGCCAACTCGAAAGCTTCGACAATCCGCTCGGCGCGACCGAGATGGGTCTCATCTACGTCAATCCGGAAGGTCCGGGCGCGAACGGCGACCCGATTTCCGCGGCCGCCTTCATCCGCGAGACCTTCGCGCGCATGGCCATGAACGACGAGGAGACCGTGGCGCTGGTCGCGGGCGGCCACACGTTCGGCAAGACCCACGGCGCAGGTGCCGGCACCCTTCTCGGCCCAGACCCGGAAGGAGCCGACCTCGAAGCGCAAGGCCTTGGCTGGGCGAGCACCTACGGCTCCGGCAAGGCAGGTGACGCCATCACGAGCGGCATCGAGGTCACCTGGACGCAATTGCCGACGCAGTGGACCAACCTCTTCTTCGAGAACCTGTTCAAGTACGATTGGATACAGACGCGCAGCCCCGGCGGCGCCATCCAGTGGGAAGCCAAGGACGGGCCGGAGGATGTCCCGCTCGCCCATGATGCGTCGAAGAGGCAGCGGCCGCGCATGCTGACGACCGACCTGTCGCTGCGCTTCGACCCCATCTATGAGAAGATCTCGCGCCGCTTCCTGCAAAACCCGCAAGCGTTCGCCGAAGCCTTCGCACGCGCCTGGTTCAAGCTCACGCACCGCGATCTCGGCCCGCGCTCGCGCTATCTCGGCCCGGAAGTTCCGAAGGAGGAGCTGGTCTGGCAGGACCCGTTGCCGGCCATCGACCATCCGCTGATCGACGACGCGGACGCGATCGCGCTCAAGGCCAAGGTGCTGGCGTCGGGACTCACCGCCTCGGAGCTGGTCGGCACGGCGTGGGCGTCGGCCTCGACCTTCCGCGGCGGCGACAAGCGGGGCGGCGCCAACGGCGCGCGCGTGCGTCTCGAGCCACAGAAGGATTGGGAGGTCAACCAGCCGCTGCAGCTGGCCAAGGTGCTCGCCGTGCTGGACGGCATCCGGTCCGAGTTCAACAGGAGCGCGACCGGCGACAAGCAAGTGTCGCGCGCCGATCTCATCGTGCTCGCCGGCAACGCCGGCGTCGAGCTGGCGGCCAAGGAGGCCGGCCACGACGTGGCGGTGCCGTTCACGCCGGGACGTACCGACGCCACGCAGGAGCAGACGGACATCCATGCCTTCGACGTCATGGAGCCGGCCGCGGACGGGTTCCGCAACTACCAGAAGGCCGCGCTGAGCGTGCCGGCCGAGGTCGCCCTCGTCGACAAGGCGCAGCTCCTGACGCTGACCGCTCCCGAGATGACCGTGCTGATCGGCGGGCTACGCGCGATCAACATCAATGTCGACGGCTCGAGTCACGGCGTGCTCACCCGCCGGCCCGGCGTGCTAACGCCCGACTTCTTCGTCAACCTCCTCGACATGGGCACGGAATGGAAGGCGGCTTCGGCGGCGAAGGACGTGTTCGAAGGCCGCGACCGCAAGACGGGCGCCGTCAAGTGGACCGGCACGCGCGTCGACCTCGTGTTCGGGTCGAACTCGGTGCTGCGCGCGCTGGCCGAGGTCTACGCGAGCTCGGACGCGAACGAGAGGTTCGTCGCGGACTTCGTGGCGGCCTGGACCAAGGTGATGAACGCGGATCGCTTCGACTTGGCCTGACCTGGACCACGATGTGCGGATCTGCCCAGGTCCGCACATCGCCGGGCTAGGGGTAGCGCACGACAGGCAGCCGCCGCACATTGGGTTCGTCTGTCGGTGATGTCGCGAAAGGGAAGTCTGCCAAGCCCTCGCAGACGCGCCGTATTGCGTCTTCGACGCGTTGGGCGCCCAACACGCTCTTAAGTGCTATGTGCTAGTATATTTCATCGATGTCGGCCACTGCGCGAAATGCGTAGAGGACCTTCATTTGCGCTGGTGACGGGACCAGAAGACGCGCATCTGTTCGTCTGTCGCGACCCTGCCCGCATCCAGGTCTCGAAGTCCGTCTCGTACAAGCGCCCGCTCATCATCCGAAAGGGCGTAGACCTCGCCGGCGTCCGCAAGCTCAAACGCAAAGCGCTGAAGCCACTGCCGCCGCTCACGGGGGTCGAGGTGCTGAAGCTGCTCAACCAGAGATGAAATCTGACTGTCCATCGTCAAACATTAGCACATCGCGATCTCTTGCGCAGCCCTACTCCGCCGCGTCCTCGGTGAGGAAGCCGCCGGACTGGCGGGCCCAGAGGCTGGCGTAGAGGCCGCCCTTGCGCAGGAGCTCGATGTGGCTCCCCTGCTCGACGATGCGGCCCTGGTCCATGATGATCAACCGGTCCATGGCGGCGATGGTCGAAAGCCGGTGCGCGATGGCGATCACGGTCTTGCCGGCCATCAGCTCGGACAAGCTCTCCTGGATGGCGGCCTCGACCTCGCTGTCGAGGGCGCTCGTCGCCTCGTCGAGGACGAGGATCGGCGCGTTCTTCAACAGCACGCGCGCGATGGCGATGCGCTGGCGCTGGCCGCCCGAAAGCTTGACGCCGCGCTCGCCCACATGCGCCGCATAGGCATGCCGGCCGTTCAGATCCTCGAGACCCTGGATGAACTCGTGCGCGTGGGCGCGCCGGGCGGCGGCGATGGCTTCGGCCTCGCCCGCCTCGGGGCGGCCGTAGAGGATGTTGTCGATCACCGAGCGGTGCAGGAGCGAGGTGTCCTGCGTCACGAGGCCGATGCTCTCGCGCAGGCTCTCCTGCGTCACGCCGGCGATGTCCTGGCCGTCGATCAGGATGCGGCCACCCTCGACGTCGTAGAAGCGCAGGAGCACGTTGACGAGCGTCGACTTGCCGGCGCCGGAGCGGCCGACGATGCCGACCTTCTCGCCGGGCTTGATCACAAGCGAGACCCCCTCGAGCACGCTCTTCACCTTGCCGTAGTGGAAGCTCACGTCCTCGAAGCGGATCTCGCCCTTCGGCACCACGATATCGCGCGCACCGGGGCGATCCACGACCTCGTAGTCGCGGGCGATGGTCTGCATGCCCTCGTGCACGACGCCGATGTTCTCGAAGATGCCGGCCACCGTGAACAGGATCCAGCCCGACATGGCGATGATGCGGATGGACAGCGTCATGGCGACCGTGATGGCGCCCATGGACACGGCGTCATGGCTCCAGAGCCAGAGCGCGAGGCCGGCAATCGACACGAGGAGCGCGCCGTTCAGCGCATAGAGCACGAACTCCATCAGCGTGAGGTTGCGGTTGGCAGCCTGATGGCGCTCGAGGTGGAACTGCATGGCCTCCTTCGCGTAGGCCTCCTCGCGCTCGGCGTGGGCGAAGAGCTTGACGGTCAGGATGTTGGTGAAGCTGTCGACGACGCGGCCGGTGAGCCAGGAGCGCGCCTCGGAGGCTTGCGTCGAGAGCTTCTGGATGCGCGGCACGAAGAAGCGCAGCACCACCGCGTAGAGCGCGATCCAGACGAGGAGCGGCACGACGAGGCGCGCGTCCGCTTCCCAGAAGATGAACAGCGCACCCGCGACGTGCACGAGCATGTACCAGATGGCGTCCACGCCCTGGACGACGGAATCACGCAGCGAGGCGCCGGTCTGCATGATGCGCGTCGAGATGCGGCCCGCGAAATCGTTCTGGAAGAAAGCCAGCGACTGGCGCAGCACATAGGAGTGCGTCTGCCAGCGGATGCGCGTCGTGACCGACGGCACGATCATCTGGTTCTTGACCAGGTCGTGGACGGCGGAGATGGCGGGCCGCGCGATCATGGCCACGAAGGCCATGAAAAGCAGCATGTTGGCGTTCTCGGAGAAGAACGCGCGGGGCGAGCTTGCAGCGCGCATCATGTCGACGAGGTTGCCGACGAAGGCCATCAGCATGACCTCGATCAGCGAGCCGATGAAGCCGATGACGAGCAGCACCGCGAACGGGCGCCAGACGGGCTGGATGTAGTACCAGTAGAAGGCGGCGATGCCCGCAGGCGGCCGACCGTCCGGCGCCGGCGCGAAGGCGTCAACTCGGGTCTCGAACCAGCGGAACATCAGTCGCTTTCTCGCATCTCAGACGTGCATCGCGAGCCCGCGACCCGAACTTTCGTTGAGACCGATGATTCACGCTTCCGACTGATAGGGTCGGAAGCGATCATGGTCTCTTTCACTAGACAATGATTCACGCTTCGAACTGATAGGGTTCGAAGCGATCATGGTCTCCGGCGCAAACCCCTTCTCGTTTTGCATGGATCAGGCTATGCGCTATCCCGCCATCGTGCCCAAACGATGGCCCGAACACCCCAGATGGGCAAGGGACGAGGAAAAGGCAACCATGGCCGACGCGGCGCTCGACATCGAAACCCGGAAAAGCGCGGCCGAGGCCTGGTTCCAGGAGCTGCGCGACGGCATTTGCGCGAGCTTCGAGACGCTCGAGGCCGATCTTCCGGCGACGGCCCCGCTCGGCGGCGAGGCGCCGGGCCGCTTCGTGCAGACGCCCTGGTCGCGGACCGATCACACCGGCGCGCCGGGCGGCGGCGGCAAGATGAGCGTCCTCAAGGGCCGCGTGTTCGAGAAGGTGGGCGTGCACACCTCGACCGTGTTCGGCGAGTTCGCGCCCGAGTTCCGCAAGCAAATTCCAGGCACGGAGGAGGACCCGCGCTTCTGGGCGTCGGGCATCTCGCTCATCGCGCACCCGCAGAATCCCAACGTGCCGGCCGTGCACATGAACACGCGCATGGTGGTGACCGGCACATGGTGGTTCGGGGGCGGAGCAGACCTCACGCCCGTGCTCGACCGGCGGCGCAAGGAGGATGACGCCGACAGCCTCGCCTTCCACGCGGCGATGTACGGCGCCTGCGCGGCGCACGAGGCCGTCGCCGACTATGCCAAGCTGCGCAAATGGTGCGACGACTACTTCTACCTGCCGCATCGCAAGGAGGCGCGCGGCGTGGGCGGCATCTTCTACGACTACCTGACGCCGTCGGAGGAGCAGGGCGGGTGGGACGCGGCCTTCGCCTTCACGCAGGACGTGGGGCGTGCGTTTCAGCGCGTCTATCCGATGCTGGTGCGCGGCAATTATTCGATGCCGTGGACGGAGGCGGACCGCGAGGAGCAGCTCGTGCGGCGCGGACGCTACGTCGAGTATAACCTGCTCTACGACCGCGGCACGGTGTTCGGCCTCAAGACCGGCGGCAACGTGGACAGCATCCTGTCGTCACTGCCGCCGGTGGTGAAGTGGCCTTGAGGAGCTTTGTGCACAAGGCGCCGAGGCACCTGTCGAGCGCGTGGCGGCGCTCCTCCTGAGCCTCCGCAGCGTCAACATCAACGAGGGCCGGCGGCCGGACCGGATCGCGGATTTCTGGCAGCGCGGTACGCTGGCCGACATAGCGGGCATCGGTCTCGACGACTTGACGGCTATTCTCGTTCAGTTCGAAGGCTCCTTGTTTTGCCCGCGCTGCCCAGCCCAGCATTCTGTCAGGTTAGCCAATCTGCACGGTCCCGACCATCGCCGCGCTGGAAATGCCAGGGAAAATGAATAGCTAGGCGATATTTTTTGTGTTTTGGCGCAATCTGCAAGGTCATTTGTTTTCGGATGGATTTCGATCGCGCTCCGCGCGATGCAATGCGGTTTGTTTGCCATAAGTGCAGCGCGTTGCTGGTGGGATAAGCGGAACTCTGTAGACTGACGCCAAATTCGCGATGAATGGGAGCGTAGTCAAATGCGTACCCTGCTCTCGAACGTGCTGGCAGCGCTCGTCGCGAGCTCCATCATGCTCGCGTCCGCCCATGCCGACACGCTGAAAAAAGAGGAGTTGGATCAGCTCCTTGCTCCCATCGCGCTCTATCCGGACGATCTCTTGACCAACGTGCTGATCGCCGCGACCTATCCTTTGGAGGTTGTCCAGGCGTCGCGATGGCGGGAAGAGGCGAGCAACGCCAAGTTAAAGGGTGACGCGCTTCCCAAGGCACTCGAGGCAAAGGATTGGGATCCGAGCATCAAGTCGCTGGTGCAGTTTTCGGACGTCTTGAAGCAAATGAGCGATCAGCTCGAATGGACTCAGAAGCTGGGAGATGCATTCCTCGCTCAGAAAGCAGAGGTCTTGGACGAGGTCCAGGTTCTACGTGCGCAGGCCGCTGAAGCGGGGCATCTCGAAAGCGATACGCAACAGCAAGTCACCAAGGAAGCGGGCGCTGGTCCGGGCACGAAGACGGTCTACATCATCCAACCCGCAACGCCCGAGACAGTCTACGTGCCGGTTTACCAGCCGGCAGTGGTCTACGGTTCGTGGAGCTACCCGAGCTATCCTCCTTATGCGTGGACGTACCCGGGAGCCTCGTTCGTCAACGGCTTCTTCTGGGCAGCGGGCGTGGCGGTCGCTGCGTCCATTTGGGATTGGGGTCACTGCGACTGGCACCACCACGACATCGACATCAACGTCAACAAGTGGAACAACATCAACGTCAACCGCCCGAAGATCACCTCCAACACGTGGGAGCACAATGTCGCGCACCGCGGACCTGTGCCTTACAAGGACAAGGCGGTGCGTGACAAGTTCAGGGCTGCGGATCGCGAGGCGATAGGCGACAAGGACTTTCGCGGTCGCGACTCGGCGGAGATCAAGGATCGGCTGAAGGAAAGCGACCACACCCGCGTTCGTGACGCGACTGACAAGCTTCAGGACAGAAAAGCCGACCGACCCGAGGCGAAGCTCAAGGAACGGAGCACCGATCGCCCGGCGGCACGCGATGGCGATCGCAAGGTCAGCCGTGACGTGGACCGACCCAAACGGCCGGCCAAGGGACCGGCAGCATTCAACGTCAAAAAAGGGCGGGACGTCGCGCGACACGCCGATCGCGGGCGTGCGAGCCGCGCCGCCACACCGAGCAGGGCGAAAATCAACAGAGGCGGCGGTGGGCGGCGCCGACGCTAGACCACATGGGCATGCTTTGACACTGCATCTCAATATCCGAGGATCGAGATGATGAAGACCGCGCTGCGCGCCGGGCTCGCCGGCCTGATACTATCGATCGCGCTCCCCGCCAACGCGGAGGTCGAGCAGGCGACTTATGCGTCTGCCGAGGAAGCGGTGAGCGATCTCGCCAAATCGGCGAGAAGCGGCGATATCGACGCCATTGCCGCCGTTCTAGGCCCGGAAGGGCGCGAGATCGCCAGCTCCGGCGACGAGGTGGCGGACGCCGATGCGCGCA
Source organism: Hyphomicrobium sp. (assembly GCA_050179995.1). Classification (GTDB taxonomy): domain Bacteria; phylum Pseudomonadota; class Alphaproteobacteria; order Rhizobiales; family Hyphomicrobiaceae; genus Hyphomicrobium_C. The sequence continues at coordinate 5,076 of JBFXEP010000048.1, read as the reverse complement.
ATCGGTTTTTAAGCGCCTTCGATCAGTCACACGAAATCCGCCAATCTGAGGATGGCCGCTCCATCCTCTACATCGGTGAAGATGAGTTTCCGTTTCCGATCCCGCTCGTAACCGACAACGGACGATGGCGCTTCGATACGGAGGCGGGTGCCGAGGAGATCTTCGATCGCCGGATCGGCGAGAACGAGCTGTCGGCCGTCGAGGTGCTTCGCACCTTTGTGGACGCAGAGCGCGAATACGCTGAGACCGATCGCGATGGTAAGGGTGTGCAATACGCGCGCCGGCTCCTAAGTCAACCGGACGCAACCGACGGATTGTACTGGCCGACCGGGGAGGGTGAGCCCGAAAGCCCACTTGGCCCGCTTGTGGCCGATGCGCAATCCGAAGGCTATAAGGCGCGGAGCGATGGTCCAACGCCCTTCCATGGATACATTTTCCGAGTTCTTACGGCTCAAGGCGAGCACGCGCCGGGCGGCGCACAGGACTACCTCATCAACGACCGGATGATCGGAGGGTTCGGGTTGCTCGCCACGCCCGCGGAGTACGGCAACTCTGGGGTGGCAACTTTCATCGTCAATCATGATGGCGTCGTCTACGAACGTGATCTCGGCGAAGACACCGACGAGATCGCTGCTACAATAAACGCATTCGATCCCGGCCCAGACTGGAAGCCGGTTCCGGCTCGGTAGTTGGGGACTCGGCTGTTCTGACCGATCGCGGAGCTGCTGCGATGTCCGCAATCTCGGATGAAGCCCCAGGTGTGCTGGTCGCCCAGAGCGACGTCCGCTTCGAGTCACCAGCCGACTACCGTCCCGCCGCCAGCTCGGCGGCGACGTCGCGGAAGACCTCGGCGAACTCGATGGCGCCGGCATTGGTGAGGTTGTCGTCCATGCGCTTGTCGAGCGCCACCAGGAGCTCCGCGCTCGTCTTATCGCGCACGATGGTGTTCCTGAAGTAGGCGTCGCGGGCGAAGAAGTTCGTGGTTGCGGCGTTCTTCGCCGCCGGCCGCATCATCTCGAGACCGGTGCCGGGGCCGGCGAGGTTCATGAGCTCGATCTCGGCGCCGGTGAGGTCGGTCATGCCGGCCTTGTCGGCCATCTCCTTCAGGCCATAGAGCTTCACGACCTGCAGCCAGGGGCCGATGTCGCCGTCGACGTTGATAGCGTGGATGCCCATGCCGCGGCGCGTGCGCGCGAAGGCGACGTGCTTGTTCCACTCATGCGGCACGGAGCGCGCGGCCTTGATCATGGCGGCGAGCTTCTCCGCCTTGGCCTCGAGCGCGTCGCGCCTCGCGCCATCGAAGGAGCGATCAGCCGCCATGGAGCGCAAGCGCGTGAGGAAGCGGGGTCCGTGCTTCACAAGCTCGTCGGTGGTGTTGGCGACGAGGAGCTGGGCGTAGCCGATGGCAGTCGAGATGGGCGTTCCCGTCTTCTTGATGGGATGCACGCCGGAGACCATGTCGGCGGTGCCGAGGCCGCTCGTCTCGAGAGCGTAGACGCGCACGACCTGATCGCCAGTGAGGCCGAGGGCGGCCGCCTCGCGCGCATAGCGCAGCTTGAACTCGCGCTCGGGGATGCGCTCGGGCGCGAAGCCATACTCGGCCTCGGCGTAGGCCAGGAACTCGGCGATGCCCGGCCGCGGCTTCTGCGGCTCCTTCTTCTTCTGCTCCTGGTCCTTGGCCTGGTAGGCCTCCCAGCGCTTGGCGAGCGAGGCCGAAAGCTCGGGGCCGGTGTATTTCGGCGGGAAGGCCGTGACATAGTCGGCGGCAGTGACGGCCTCGCCGCGACCGCGCTTGCCCCGCCGCAGCGCCTTCCGGTCGGCGACCTCGCGCCAGTAGGCGTCGCTCTTGAACTCGTGGGTGGCCTTGGCCGAGAGGTAGTCCTCGAACAGCTTGCGCTCGGCGGGGGACAGGCTTTTTGCGAACTTTTCGGCTCCGTGTGGGGCGGCCGCTGCCCGATCGGGTCCGGCGACGAGGCACAAGCCCACGAGCGCCAATCCCGTCAGGACGAGGCGCAGCGTCGTTGCGGGGCTGGTTCGGGCGTCTCGCATCTCGCGGGTCCTCGGGCTTGCGATTCGGGGCCTCTTGGTGGCAGCAGAATGGGGCCTTTCCAGGGGATTGTCCCTTCCCCCACCGTGGCCATTCCAAATCCGCCACTTCTGGCCTAGAGCGCGTTCGGCTTTGATGGAACGACGATCGCGCTCTAGGCTCTTTTTCAGACCGATTTTCCACGCTTCGGGCTGATAGGGTCCGAAGCGATCATGGTCCAGGAAGCCTCATGCCGCCGACATCCCCGGTCGATCCTCACGATTTCACGCCCGCAGGCTTTCGCGACCGCGTGGCGCGCGCGCTGCCGCGCCTCAGCGACGGGGAGGCCGAGGCGAGCGATTTCGATCTCAACCCGGAGCTTGGCCAGCATGTCGGCCGCGCGATCGCCGCCGCACGGCCGGCGGCGGTGCTGATCCCGGCCATCGCGCGGCCGACAGTGACGCTCCTCTTCACCCAGCGTACCCAGCACCTCTCGGCGCACGCGGGGCAGATCGCCTTTCCGGGCGGGAAGACCGAGCCGTTCGACGCCGACCCGCTCGCAACCGCGCTCCGGGAGGCGCGCGAGGAGATCGGGCTCGACGCGGGGCTCGCCACCCCGCTCGGCGCGCTCGCCCGCTACCACACGGGCACTGGCTACTCCATCACGCCCGTGATCGCGCTCGTCGACCCCGCCTTCACACCCGTCATCGATGCCAACGAGGTTGCCGATACCTTCGAGGTTCCGCTGCCGTTCCTCATGGATGGTGCCAATTATCAACGCCACACGCGTAGCATCGGCGGAAAGGATCGCCATTTCTATGCTGTACCATTCGGCAAGCGCTTCATCTGGGGCGCGACCGCGGGTATCCTGAGGACTATGCAGCGCAGGCTCTTCGCATCATGATCCGGACGGTTATCGAGAACATCCTCCTGTTCCTCCTGCCGACGCTCATCTGGCTGGGCTGGGTTCTGTTCCAGCGGGCGCGCGCGGCGCAGGCGGAGGATGACGAGGCCAGTAGCCCGAGCCCTTTCGCGGCGGTGCTGGACGACGCTCCGCTGATGTGGCTGTTCGCGACCGGGGCCATCCTGGTGATCGTGACGCTGACCGTGTTCGGCAGCTCCTCGGGCGGCAGGCCGGGCCAGCACTACGAGCCTTCGGTCCTGAAAGACGGCAAGATCCAGCCGAGCCATATCGACTAGGCGGGCCATGAGCAGCGACAGCGCCGAGCGGCGCCCACCTTCCCTCGCCGGCGCCGCATGGCTCGCGGCGCCGGGGCCACGCGCGGTGCTCGGGGCGCTCGAGGCGGGCGGCTTCGCGGCCCGTGTCGTGGGCGGCGCCGTGCGCAATGCGCTGCTCGGACACCCGGTCAAGGACGTCGATATCGCGACAACCGCGCCGCCGCAGGAGGTGATCCGGCTCGCGGCCGCGGCCGGGCTCGGCGCGGTGCCGACCGGGATCGACCACGGAACGGTGACGGTGATCGCCGATCACCAGGCCATCGAGGTGACGACGCTCAGGCGTGACGTCGAAACCTTCGGGCGACACGCGCGCGTGACGTTCACCACCGACTGGGCGGAGGACGCGGCGCGGCGCGACTTCACCCTCAATGCGCTCTATTGCGATGACGAGGGCACGGTGCACGATCCGGTCCGAGGCTATCCCGATCTCATGGCGCGGCGGGTGCGCTTCATCGGTGACGCGGCCGACCGCATCCGCGAGGATTATCTGCGCATCCTGCGCTTCTTCCGCTTCACGGCGGCCTATGCGGAAGGCCCGCCCGACGCGGACGGGCTCGCGGCATCTGTCGCGCTTGCCGATGGGCTCGACCAGCTTTCGGCGGAGCGGGTGCGGGCCGAGATGCTGCGGCTGCTCGCGGCGCGGCGCGCGGTGGAGACGATCGCGGTCATGGCGGAGGCGGGCCTCGTCGCGCGCGTGATCGGGACCGGCGGCGATGTGGCGCTGCTGGCGCGGCTCGTCGGCATCGAGGGCGGGCTCGAGCGCGACGGCGATCCCTTGCTGAGGCTCGCGGCGCTGGCGGGTGGCGGTCGGCATCTCATGTCGCTCGGGGCGCGCCTCCGGCTCTCGAACGCTGAAAGCGAGCGCCTCGCGCGGCTTGCGCTGCCCGATCCGGCCTTCGATCCCGCGACGGACGAAGCCGAGGCGCGCGCCTTCCTCTACCGCTTCGGCGTCGAGACGTTCCGGGACGGGGTGCTGCTCGCGTGGGCCGCCAGCAAAGCCGCGCCGGACGACGCGGGCTGGCGGGCGCGCTACCTGCTGCCGCAGCGCTGGCGCGTCCCCGAGCTGCCGGTGCGCGGCGCCGATCTGCTCGAGGCGGGGCTCGCCGAGGGGCCGGCGATCGGGCGCGTCGTCAGGGCCTTCGAGGACTGGTGGATCGCCGAGGACTTCCCGGACGACAAGCTGCGGCTTGCGCGGACACTGTCCGATCTGGTGAAGGCGAACCGGTGAACCGGGGCAGCAGGCAACGGGCAACGGGCAACGGGCAGCAGGGGTTAATCGCTTCTCGCTGCCTGTTGCCAGCTGCCTGCTGCCTCCCTTACTTGGCGCGGGGGCCCTGGAGGCGGAGCATGGCGGCCTCGATGCGACGCCAGGTTGCGGCCTGCTCCGCGGAGCCCTGCTCCTCGAAAGCGCGCGCCTTCTGCGCCGCCTCGGCGATGGCCTTGGGACCCTGAGCGTCCATCAGCTTGCGCGCGTGCTCTTCGATCTCGATGGCGAGCATGGCGTTTCTCCTTTGCTCGTTCGGTTTCGGCGCCCCTGGCTAGGATGTGGGGGCGTGGCGCGCAATGGCAAGATGGCTCGAAAATACGAAAAGGCCGGAGCGCGATCGCTCCGGCCTCTCGATGTGCTGACGTCTCGGCTCGGACTTTCTCGAAGGCCGCGATTCACGCGTCAGGCTGATAGGGCCTGACGCGATCGCGGCCTTAGAAGTCCATGCCGCCCATGCCGCCCATGCCGCCGCCCATCGGGGCTGCGGGCGTGTCCTTCTTCGGACGGTCGGCGATCATAGCCTCGGTGGTGATCAGGAGGCCGG
>JBFXEP010000047.1:0-12572 GCA_050179995.1 Hyphomicrobium sp. | reverse complement strand
CTCTACCGCCGCGTCATCAACCGCAACAATCGCCTGAAGCGGCTGATGGAGCTGCGCGCGCCCGACATCATCATCCGCAACGAGAAGCGCATGCTTCAGGAGTCGGTCGACGCGCTGTTCGACAACGGCCGGCGCGGCCGCGTCATCACGGGTGCCAACAAGCGCCCGTTGAAGTCGCTCGCCGACATGCTGAAGGGCAAGCAGGGCCGCTTCCGCCAGAACCTGCTCGGCAAGCGCGTCGACTACTCGGGCCGCTCGGTCATCGTCGTCGGCCCCGAGCTGAAGCTCCACCAGTGCGGTCTGCCGAAGAAGATGGCGCTCGAGCTCTTCAAGCCGTTCATCTACGCGCGCCTGCAGACGCTTGGCCAGGCCGCCACCGTGAAGCAGGCCAAGAAGCTCGTCGAGAAGGAGAAGCCGGAGGTTTGGGACGTCCTCGATGAGGTCATCCGCGAGCACCCGGTGATGCTGAACCGCGCTCCGACCCTGCACCGCTTGGGTATCCAGGCCTTCGAGCCGCAACTGATCGAGGGCAAGGCGATCCAGCTGCATCCGCTGGTCTGCGCCGCCTTCAACGCCGACTTCGACGGAGATCAGATGGCCGTCCACGTGCCCCTTTCGCTGGAAGCCCAGCTCGAGGCGCGCGTGCTCATGATGTCGACCAACAACATCCTGCATCCCGCCAACGGCCAGCCGATCATCGTGCCGTCGCAGGACATCGTGCTCGGCCTCTACTACCTGTCGATCATCCGCGACAAGGAGCCGGGCGAGGGCATGGTGTTCGGGTCCGTGGGCGAGGTGCGTCACGCCCTCGAGGCGCGCGCGGTCACCTTGCACGCCAAGGTGAGGGGCCGCTTCCGCTCCATCAACGCCGAGGGCGAGGAGGTCGTCGAGATCCTCGATACCACGCCGGGCCGCATGATCCTGGGCGAGGTGCTGCCGCGCATCCCGGGCGTGAAGTTCGCGCTCGTCAACCAGCTCCTCACCAAGAAGGCCATCTCCGGCATGATCGACGCCGTCTACCGCAACTGCGGTCAGAAGGAGACGGTCATCTTCTGCGACCGCATCATGGCGCTCGGCTTCCACCATGCCTTCAAGGCCGGCATCTCGTTCGGCAAGGACGACATGGTGATCCCGGATTCGAAGTCTCGCATCGTGCACGAGACCGCCGAGATGGTGCGCGAGTTCGAGCAGCAGTACAACGATGGCCTCATCACCCAGCTCGAGAAGTACAACAAGGTCGTCGACGCCTGGTCGAAGTGCACGGACCAGATCGCCAAGGAGATGATGGATCGCATCTCGACCAGCCTGCGCGAGCCGGATGGGCGGGAGCGGCCGATCAACTCCATCTACATGATGAGCCACTCGGGCGCGCGCGGCTCGCCCGCGCAGATGAAGCAGCTCGCCGGCATGCGCGGCCTCATGACCAAGCCTTCGGGCGAGATCATCGAGACGCCGATCATCTCCAACTTCAAGGAGGGCCTCTCGGTTCTCGAGTACTTCAACTCGACGCACGGCGCCCGCAAGGGTCTCGCCGACACGGCGTTGAAGACCGCCAACTCGGGCTACCTGACGCGCCGCTTGGTCGACGTCGCCCAGGACAGCATCATCATCGAGGAGGACTGCGGCACCGATCGCGGCATCAAGGTGCAGGCCGTGGTTGACGCCGGCCAGGTCATCGTCTCGCTCGGCGCGCGCGTCCTCGGACGCACGGCGGCCGAGGACGTCATCGCCACCGACGAGAAGGGCGTCGAGACCGTCATCGCCTCGGCCGGCGAGCTGATCGAGGAGCGGCACGCCGACGCCATCGAGAAGGCGCAGATCCAGGAGGTGCGCATCCGCTCGGTGCTGACTTGCGAGACCATCACCGGCGTCTGCGCAAAGTGCTACGGCCGCGACCTCGCGCGCGGCACGCCCGTCAACATCGGCGAGGCGGTGGGCGTCATCGCCGCGCAGTCGATCGGCGAGCCGGGCACGCAGCTCACCATGCGCACCTTCCACATCGGCGGCACCGCCAACGTGGTCGATCAGTCGTTCATCGAGAGCAACTTCAACGGCAAGGTCCGCATCAAGAACCGCGCCATCGTCAAGGACGGCCAGGGGCGCCTCATCGCCATGGGCCGCACCATGTCGATCGTCATCGTCGATCAGCAGGGCAAGGAGCTTGCGACCCACAAGGTCCAGTACGGCGCCCGCCTGCACGTCGACGAGGGCGACGAGGTGAAGCGCGGCACCAGGCTGGCGCAGTGGGACCCCTACACGCGTCCGATCATCACGGAAGCCTCCGGCAAGATCGAGTTCGAGGATCTGATCGAGGGCGTCTCCGTGCGCGAGCAGACGGACGAGGTGAAGGGCACCACCAACCGCGTCATCGTCGATTGGCGCGCCACCCCGCGCGGCTCCGAGTTGAAGCCCGCCATCGTCATCAAGGACGCCAAGGGCAAGCCCATCAAGGTCGCCCGCGGCGGCGATGCGCGCTACCTCCTGACGGTGGAGGCCATTCTCTCGGTCGAACCCGGCCAGGACGTGAAGGCGGGCGACGTCATCGCCCGCATTCCGCTGGCGTCCGCCAAGCAGAGCGACATCACGGGCGGTCTGCCGCGCGTGGCCGAGCTCTTCGAGGCGCGCCGTCCGAAGGATCACGCCATCATCGCCGAGGTGTCGGGCACGGTCGAGTTCGGCAAGGACTACAAGAACAAGCAGCGCATCACGATCAGGCCCGACGACGAGAGCGCCGAGCCCGTCGAGTACCTGATCCCGCGCGGCAAGAGCTTGGCCGTCCAGCCCGGCGACCGCGTCGAGCGCGGCGACTACATCTATGACGGCAACCCGGCGCCCCACGACATCCTTGCCATCAAGGGCGTCGAGGAGCTGGCCAACTACCTGATCAACGAGATCCAGGACGTCTACCGTCTGCAGGGCGTGACCATCAACGACAAGCACATCGAGGTCATTGTCCGGCAGATGCTGCAGAAGGTGGAGATCACCGACACCGGCGACACCGACTTCATCAAGGGCGAGCAGATCGACCGCATCGAGTTCGATGAGGTCAACGCCGTCACCGAGAAGGGCGGCAAGCGTCCGGCGGTGGCGACGCCGGTGCTGCTCGGCATCACCAAGGCCTCGCTGCAGACGCGTTCCTTCATCTCCGCGGCCTCCTTCCAGGAGACCACCCGCGTGCTGACCGACGCCGCCGTGATCGGCAAGTCGGATACGCTCGAGGGCCTGAAGGAGAACGTGATCGTTGGCCGCCTGATCCCCGCCGGCACCGGCGGCATGCTGCGCGGTCTGCGCCGCATCGCCGCCAAGCGCGACGAGATGATCAGCAAGGAGAAGGCCCGCACCGATGCCGAGCGGGCGCTCGCCGCTCCCGGCGCAGAGAGCGGCGGGCCTGCCCGCCGCCGCCGCCGCGTGGCGGAGTAGCAAGGCCGACCGAGGCGAATGGAGCGAGGCGGCCGGATCATCCGGCCGCCGTCTTCATTGCAGTGCAACAGACCACGATCGCTTCGGACCGTATCAGTCCGAAGCGTGAATCATCGGTCTCATCGCTTCGGGCCCTAGCCGCTCCGATTGTCGCGCCTCCTATCCGGCGCGACGTGAATCGGCAGCGCGGGTAAAGTCCGAAGCGTGAATTATCGGTTTCATCAAACAGGGGTCTCGCCTCGCGCGCGTCCCAACCCTATCTATCCGCCGGCACTTGCCCTATAAGCCGGCGGGAAAATTGGCGTAATCTCCGTGAGGTAGCCGCCCGGGCAGAAGGCTTGCCCGGCGCGGAAGGTGAGGAAGGACAAGACAATGGCGTCGACGTGGTCCCCAGAGAGCTGGCGCGGGCTTCCGATCGTCCAGGTTCCCGAGTATCCCGACGCCGCGGCGCTGGCCGACGTCGAGAGCCGGCTCGCGACCTTCCCGCCGCTCGTCTTCGCCGGCGAGGCGCGTGAGCTCAAAAAGACGCTGGGCGAGGTCGCCAAGGGCGAAGGCTTCATGCTCCAGGGCGGCGACTGCGCCGAGAGCTTCCTCGAGCACCGCGCCGACAACATCCGGGACTTCTTCCGCGTCTTCCTGCAGATGGCGGTCGTGTTGACCTATGCCGGCGGCAGCCCCGTGGTGAAGGTCGGCCGCATCGCCGGCCAGTTCGCCAAGCCGCGCTCCTCGCCGATGGAGAAGCGGGACGGGAAAGAGCTGCCCTCCTACCGCGGCGACATCATCAACGGTGCCGACTTCACGCCGGAGGCGCGCATTCCTGATCCCGCCCGTCAGCTCGAGGCCTACCGGCAGTCGGCGGCGACGCTGAACCTGATCCGCGCCTTCGCCACCGGCGGCTACGCCGATCTCGAGCGCGTGCACCAGTGGAACATGGGCTTCGTCAAGGACAGCCCGCAGGGCCACCGCTACCAGGAGCTCGCCGACCGCATCGCCGAGACGCTGAGCTTCATGCGCGCCTGCGGCATCACGAGCGCCAACACGCCCCAGCTCCGCGCCACGAGCTTCTACACCAGCCACGAGGCGCTGCTCTTGAACTACGAGCAGGCGCTGACCCGCCTCGATTCCACGAGCGGCGACTGGTACGCCACCTCCGGCCACATGCTGTGGATCGGCGACCGCACGCGCCAGCTCGATCATGCCCATGTCGAGTTCTGCCGCGGCGTCAAGAACCCGATCGGCATCAAGTGCGGCCCCTCGCTCGAGCCGGATAGCCTGCTGCGCCTGATCGATGTCCTGAACCCCAAGGACGAGCCGGGACGCCTGACGCTCATCTGCCGCTTCGGCCACGAGAAGGTGGGCCAGCACCTGCCGAAGCTGATCCGCGCCGTGCAAAAGGCCGGCCGCACCGTGGTCTGGGCTTGCGACCCCATGCACGGCAACACCATCAGTGCCGCCAACGGCTACAAGACGCGCCCCTTCGACCGCATCCTGAAGGAGGCCGATGCCTTCTTCGACGTGCACCGTGCCGAGGGCACGCACGCAGGCGGCATCCACGTCGAGATGACGGGCCAGAACGTGACCGAGTGCACGGGCGGCGCCGCGGCGATCTCCGAGACGCAGCTCATGGACCGCTATCACACGGTGTGCGATCCGCGCCTCAACGCCGACCAGTCGCTGGAGCTGGCGTTCCTCATCGCCGAGCGCATGAAGCTCGAGCGCGAGGCGCGCGCCACGCCCGAGCTGCCGGCCGCCGCCGCCGGCTGAGGCAAACCGCCTCGACACGCGGGTATTCAATGCAAATGCCTCGGGAACCCTCCGTTTCCCGAGGCGTTTTTTCGCGAGAGAGGCCGCGCCTTGCGCGCGTTTCCGTGCGCGGGCGCAAGACCATGATCGCTTCGGACCCTAGTCGCTCCGATCGTCGCGCCGCCTATCAGGCGCGGCGTGAATCGGCAGCGCGGTAAAAGTTTGAGGCGTGAATCATCGGTCTCATCAAGCGGAAGGATCGAACCATGAAGATTGCTACAAGCGGCGGCTCCATGCTCGCCAGTCTGTTGACGGGTGTGGTGAGCCGCGGCGGCGGCGCGCGCCCCGCGCGAGACCTCACCGAGAGCGAGTTCGCGGGCACATGGCTCGTCGAGGATTCGGACGGAACCCCGTTCGAGATCGAGCTGTCGGCGTCCGGCATCGCCGAAGCCAACCGCGACGGCGAGGGCATGAGCGGGACGTGGGACGAGGTTGTCGGCACCCCGCCTTCGGCGGCGATCGCCTGGGATACCGGCTGGATCACCAGGATCACGCGCACCGGCGACGGCTACGTCAAGACCGCCTACGACCAGACCGCTTCCACGCCGACCAGCACCTCCCGCGCCGAGCGGGTCGGCTAAGTTTGTGCGAACCAGTCCGACGCCCCCTCACCCTAACCCTCTCCCCGTCCATGCGAAGCATGGCTCCGCCATGACGGGAGAGGGAAAGATGGCTTCCCATCGGCTCGCGCAGCTTCGCCTCCCCCCTTGGGGAGAGGCCGGAAGCAATCGGAGATTGCTTCCGGGTGAGGGGGCACTGCACCGTTTCAGTTCGAAAACGCTCTACGCCTTCGCGCGGGCGATGGCGTCCATGATGCGCTTCTCCGCCTCGGCGGTGTCGCCCCAGTGGTGGATCTTGGCCCACTTGCCGGGCTCGAGATCCTTGTAGTGCGCGAAGAAGTGCTCGATCTGCGCCAGCGAGATCGAGGGCATGTCGGTGTATGTGTGGATCTTCTCGTAGCGCCGCGACACCTTGGCGGACGGCACCGCGAGGATTTTCTCGTCGCCCCCGCTCTCGTCCTCCATGACCAGCACGCCGACCGGCCGGCAGTTGATCACCGCGCCCGGCACGATGGTGCGCGTGTTGCACACGAGCACGTCGATCGGATCCCCGTCCTCCGACAGCGTGTGCGGCACGAACCCGTAGTTCCCGGGATAGCGCATGGGCGTGTACAGGAAGCGGTCGACGACCAGCGTCCCCGAGCCTTTGTCCAGCTCGTACTTGATCGGCTCGCCCCCAACCGGAACTTCGATGATGACGTTGATGTCGTGCGGCGGGGTGTTGCCGATGGCGATCGCATCGAGGCGCATGGGGATTGGGCTTTCCTGGTTCGAGACCATGATCGCTTCGGACCTTAGTCGCTCCGATCGTCGCGCCGCCTATCAGGCGCGGCGTGAATCGGCAGCGCGGTAAAAGTCCGAAGCGTGAATCATCGATCTCATCAAAAAGCTAGAGCGCGATCATGATCAAAGCCGATCGCGCTCGAGCCCGAAGCAGTGCCCGAACGAGGCATGACGCACAAGGGGATCAGATGCCGCCGGGCACTGGCTTTTGGTCTAAGCCGCGCTCATGGACCCGCAGGTGCGACTCCAAGCAGCAGCATGAGAGCCGGAAGCGTTAACAGCGCGGCGAGCGTCGAGACCAGGATCACCGCCGACGTCACCACGGCCGGCAGCCGGTAGTGCTCGGCCAGCATGAACGGCCCGGTCCCGGTCGGCATCGCCGCCAGCAAGACGGCCATGAACGTGAGCTTGGGCGGCACGTGCAGCGCCGCGGCAAGCGCCCACGTCAAGGCCGGGTGGACGGCGAGCTTGACGCCGGAGAGGAGGAGCGCCGATCCCGTGTCGGCCTTCGTGACCGGGCGGCGCTCGGCGAGAAACAGCCCGATGACCACCAGCGCCAGCGGGCTCGCCGCCCCGCCGAGGAGCTTGAGGAACGTCTCCGCCGCGGCCGGAAGGCCGAGCCCCGTCGCCCCCCACAGTGCGCCGGCTACCGGCGCAACCAGGAGCGGGTTGCGCACGAGCGACCCGCCCACCGTGCCCGCGAGCCTGAGCGGATGCTGTTCGCTCTGGCTGCCGATCTCGATCAGCACGATGGCCGACGCGAAGAGAACGCACACCGTGAGGATGGAGGCGAGCGTCACCGGCACAAGGCTCTCCGTCCCGAACAGCATGAGCATCACCGGAAAGCCCATGTAGGCCGTGTTGGCATAAGCGCCGAGCAGCCCGTCGATGCTGGCCTGTGCGAGCGGGCGACCCGCGAGGAGGCTCGCGCCGAGCGTGCCGTAGAACACCACGCCGCAGGCGAGGCCGAAGGCGGCGACGAAGCCCGGCTGCGCGAGGTCGGCCGCCTTCGCGTGCGCCATGATGTCGAACAGGAGCGCGGGCAGCGCCATGTAGACGACGAAGCGGTTGAGCTCCGCCACCGCCGGCGCTCCCATGACCCCGATGCGGCGCGCCACATAGCCGCTCGCGACGAGGGCGAACACGGGCGCGACGAAGGAGAGCATCGACAGCATGGCGGGGAGGAAACTCGTATCCGGCGGGCGTCTCCCTCCTGATAAAGCGCTGCCCCGCCGCGGTCTACGCCCTGGATCGGTGCCCCGCTTTGCACTATGTGCAGAGCCGGCCATAGGGCGCGGCAGGTCGCACGCAGTCCCGTGCGGAACCCTCGCCGAGCGCGAACTCTACTATCAACGCCAGCCGAACGGTGCGTATGCCGGAGGGACGGAGATGAAGTGCGGCCGGATCAAGTGTCGAGGTGCGGCGGTTCTCGCCGGCATGCTCCTTCTCGCCCTGCCCGCCGCAGCCGTCCAGGACGACACCGGCGCACCGTCCGCGAAAAAGGAGGAGCGTCTGGAAGACCGTCTCGTCCCCATTCCGACCTGGCAGAAGGATGTCGAGAACAACGGTTGTCGACTGCACACGGCCCCGACGCCCTACGCGCCCGACGGCCTCGCAAGCCTGACCGAGATCCCGTTCTGGCAGCTCATCCAGAACGAGGCCGGCCCCTATTCCGTGCGCGATATCCTGGATCCGCCCGAAAAGTTCATGGCCTCCCTCGCGCCTCTCGACCCCGAGATGCGGACCCTCGTGCTGCTTCACACCTTGCAGAACGCCCTCGGAGCCGAAGGGCTGCACACCTACTTCTATCTCAAGGCCGGCCGCAACGCGCCCGCCGTCCGCGATGCGCTGGCCGCCGCTGGCCTTGCCGGGCCGCATCGGCTGTTCGTCGAGGCCATGTCCCTGTTCGGGAGTAGCTATCCGGTCGACGACGAGCAGCGCGGCGCCTTCTTCGGCTATGCGGCCGAGCCGCAGGAGCTGAACGCGTTCGACCATCGCCTCCTCGCGCTCGCCAAGGAATTCGGAACGCGCCACACATGGACCGGCACGATCGTCGACTATGTGAACCGCTCGCCCGCGCTGTGGAAGCGTATCGAGGCCGCGCGCATGAGGCTCAGCGATATGCATCGCTTCGAGCATCTGACCGGCGCGCTTCTCATACCGTTCGACTTCTGGAAACCCTATGCCGAGATAGAGCAGCGCCTCACCACCTTCACCAGGGAGCAGCGCACCCTCCTGCTCTTGGCCGCGTTCAACTACGAGTTCGAGAACGGCGGCGTGCATCAGTTCTTCTACAACGGCGAAGGCGCCATCGCGCCCGACGTCCAGCAGGCGTTGCTGGAGATCGGGCTCGACCGCCAGGCGGCGCTCGTGCAGCGCGGCATCGACATGTTCGCTGGCACCTACCTGCGCGACACCGAGCAGCGGCGCGAGGCGCATTTCCACAACCACGACGGCTGGACCCGGTGGGACCAGCAGCTGTCCGGCCTGACGGACGAGTTCTACGCCTTGGACGGCGGCCCGCAGGTGCTCCGCATTGGCGGCGACATGCAGATCCAGGGCGGCCCCGGCCTGCGCTATGCCATGCTGGCCTTCGCCAAGCACCACAACATGCTCCCGTGTTGATCCCGTCGCTCCGATCGTCCCGCCGCCTATCGGGCGCGGCGTGAATCGGCAGCACCGACAAAAAGCTCATGATCGCCGATGCCCCTGGACCGAGGGCGGCAGGCCCCCTAAATCTTGGCCCCATGAGCACATCCAATCCGCCGTCCTCGCTTAGAATTGCGCTGGCCCAGCTGAACCCCATCGTCGGCGACCTGGCCGGCAACGAGGAGAAGCTGATCGACGCCCGTGCCAAGGCCGCCGCCGAGGGCGCCGACCTCGTCGTCTTCTCCGAGCTGTTCCTCACCGGCTATCCGCCCGAGGACCTGGTGCTGAAGCCAGCCTTCCACACCGCGGCCCGCAACCGGCTCGAGGCGTTGGCCGCCCGCCTCGGTCCCGGACCTGCGGTCCTCGTCGGCACCGTCTGGCCGGAGGGTGGTGCCATCTACAACGCCGTGGCGCTCCTCGACGGCGGCGAGGTCGCGGCCGTCCGCTTCAAGGTCGATTTGCCGAACTACGGCGTCTTCGACGAGAAACGCGTCTTCGCCGCCGGCGACCTGCCGAGCCCCATCGCCTTCCGCAATGTCCTGATCGGCGTGCCGATCTGCGAGGACATCTGGAAGGAGGAAGTTGTCGAATGCCTCGCCGAGTGCGGGGCCGAGATCCTGATCGTGCCGAACGGCTCGCCCTTCGACTGGAAGAAGCCGGATCTGCGCATGAACGTCGCCGTGGCGCGCATCACCGAGACCGGCCTGCCGCTCGCCTACGTCAACCAGGTCGGCGGCCAGGACGAGCTGGTGTTCGACGGCGCTTCGTTCGTTTTGAATGGCGACCTGAGCCTCGCCTGCCAGCTCCCCGCGTGGGAGGAGCACGTCACGCTCACCGAGTGGACGCACACCGAAAGCGGCTGGCGCTGCACGAAGGGAGAGCACGCACGCCTGACCGAGGGCGATGCCGCGGCTTACCAGGCCTGCGTGCTCGGCCTCAGGGACTATGTCGACAAGAACCGCTTCCCGGGCGTCGTGCTGGGCCTCTCGGGCGGCATCGACAGCGCCCTCGTCGCCGCCATGGCGGTCGACGCGCTGGGGCCCGCCCGCGTGCACGCCATCATGATGCCCTACCGTTACACGTCCAACCGGAGCGTCGCCGATGCGATCCGCTGCGCCGAGGCGCTCGGCATCCGCCTCGACACGGTGCCGATCGAGCCCGCCGTCGACGGCTTCGCGCGCGCGCTTGCGCCCCTCTTTGCGGACAAGCAGCCGGACATCACCGAGGAGAACATCCAGAGCCGCGCCCGCGGCGTCGTCGTGATGGGCATCTCGAACAAGTTCGGCGCCATGGTGCTGACCACCGGCAACAAGAGCGAGATGAGCGTCGGCTACGCCACGCTCTATGGCGACATGAACGGCGGCTTCAACCCTGTGAAGGACCTCTACAAGCTCGAGGTCTACCGGCTCGCGCGCTGGCGCAACGCGAACCTGCCTGTCGGCGGGCTGGGCCCCACGGGCGTCGTCATCCCGGAGAGCATCATCGAACGCCCGCCGACCGCGGAGCTGCGCGAGAACCAGACTGACCAGGACAGCCTGCCGCCCTACGATGTTCTCGACGACATCCTCGCCTGCCTCGTCGAAAAGGAGATGCCGATCGGTGAGGTGATCTCCCGCGGACACGACCCGGACGTCGTGCGCAAGGTCGAGCGGCTGCTCTATCTCGCCGAGTACAAGCGCCGCCAGGCCGCACCCGGCGTCAAGATCTCGTCTCGCAACTTCGGCCGCGACCGCCGCTACCCCATCACCAACCGGTTTAGGGAGTAGGGCAGGAGCAAGAGCCTGCCCCTCACCCATCGAAGTGCAGGCGATGGCGAGAGGGAGCGCGGTCCCCTCCCCCGTCCTTACGGGGAGAGGGCTAGGGCGAGGGCAGATACTCGTGAGGGGCGCGCAAATCGGAAGAATAGGCCCTATTTCCCCTTCTTCCCGTCCGCGCAGAAAGTGATCGTCACCTTGCACGTCCCGTAGGCGCGCTCGCAGTCCCAGCGGGCATCCTTCTGCGCGAGCTCCATGGACTTGCCCGACGCCGCCGCCCAGCGGGTCTGATCGGTCGGCACCTCGGCCAGCGCCCAGCATTCTTCGTTGGAAATGGTCGCCAGCACCGTGCAGCCCTGCTGGAATGTCTCCTTGCACTTCTTCATGGCCGCGGCCTCGGCGGCCTCCTTGCTCGGCTCCTCGACGCGGCCGAAGATGTTGCCGCCCTGGTTGACGACCGCGCCCCAGCATTCGCCCTTCGAGAACAGCCCGCCGCATTCGGCGAACGGATTGCGCACGACGCCTCCGAGCATGAGCGCCAATCCGCCGATGACGAGCGCCATCCCCGCCGCGACGCCGCCGTAGAGCGCCTTCGACTTGGGGCTCGCGCTGCTGATCCTGGACAGGCTCGTCGTGATGAGCCGCGTGTAGACGTTGGGCGCGGCGCGCGTCGTGCTCCGCTGTTGTTGCGAGATCGGCACCGGCCGCGACGCGGTGGAGGGCTCCGCCGACACTACCTCGCTGCCGGCGAGCAGCATCGACCGCCAGTCGCGCACCGTTTGCGGCCGCACGCCGGGGGGGAGGCTCAACGCCGCGTCGATCGCCGCCAGGAAGCTGTCCCGGTAGTGCCCGGCCGCGGCTTTGCTCGCCGGTACGAGATCGTCCGAGAGCTGCCGCGACGTCGCCTCCATCGGCCGCTCGCCCGTGACCGCGCGGTAGAGCGTGGCGGCGAAGGCATAGATGTCGGTCCAGGCGCCGTAGCGGTCGGCGTTCGAGGTGTACTGCTCGGGCGCCGAGTAGCCGCTCTTGAACACCAGCGCCGAGACGAGCTGCGAATGCTGCTTGATCTCGAAGCGCGACGCACCGAAGTCGAGCAGGATCGGCGACCCGTCCGCCGCCCGGATCATGATGTTCTCGGGCGAGATGTCGAGGTGCCAGGTGCGGTTCTCATGCACGAGCTCGAGCGCCGAGAGGAGCGGCCCCGCCACCAGATCGAGCTCATCCTGCGTCGGTCGGCTGTCGAGCCCGCGCAGCCACTTCTCGAACGTTCCGCCCTTGACCAGGTCGAGCACCATGTAGGCGGTGTCGTTGAGCTCGAACACGCGCCGCACGCCGATGATGTTCGCATGGTTGAACTGCGCGAGGAGGCGCGCCTCGTCGAAGAATTTCTTGAGCCCCCAGCGATAGTCCTCCTCCGCATTGGCGCGCGAGAGGAACTTCAGGCTGTTGCCGTCGCGCCGGACGAGATCCTCGGGGAAGAACTCCTTGAGCGCGAACTCCTTGCTCAGGAGCTCGTCGCGGATGAGGTAGGTGATGCCGAAGCCGCCGCGTCCGAGAACCCCGGTGATCACGTATTGATCGATGCGCGTGCCCACCGTCAGCA
>JBFXEP010000046.1:0-12987 GCA_050179995.1 Hyphomicrobium sp. | reverse complement strand
CGAGACGGCGGTGAGCCAGAGCGTGGCGGCGGCGGTATAGCGCGGGCCGAGGCGGAAGGCGATCAGCACCGAAATGGGTATGAGCAGGAAGAGCAGCGGCACCTTCGATTGCATGAAGACGACAATCGAGGCCGCGGTCAGCAGCAAGAGCAGACGGACCACATCGCCGACGGGCGGCGCCGCATGGGCTGCGACCCTTGTCCCTGGCCAGAGGAGCAGGATGGCCGGCGTGATGACCAGCATCCCCAGGCTGTCCGACATGTACCAGGTCGTGAACGCATGCCCGAAGTCGGCGCCGAACACCGATCGGGCGACGAGCGCGCCGGTCGCCGCAGGGACCAGGCAAGCGACGAGGCACGCCAGGACGAAACTCACGACGGCGGAGACTTTGGTCAGGTCGACACGGCGCCCGCAGGCCGTGCGCAGCAATCCGCACGCGATCAGGCATTCGCCGGCATTGATGAGGGCAAACAGGACCGCGGCGGACCACGGATCACCGTTCAGAAAACCCACGCTGATGTTGGCGGCGACGCACGCGGCGAGAATGGCGGAGCGCGTTCGCCTGCGAGAGGCGATCAGCAGAGCGGCCAGCAGGATGCCGTTGGCCGGCCAGATGGCAGCGACACTGGTCGCGTTGCGGGTCAGCGCAATGGCCAGATATACGGCGGCACCGTAGACGATGGCGGTGGCCACGACGAAGACGGCACGGCGGCGGAACGCCGTGCCGAACAAGCCATCCGTGAACGTCGTTGAGTAGAATTCGGTGCGCATTTGGGTGAGCCCGAAGAAAAGCCCTTGCGCACCTTAACGGCCAAAATTCTAATTAAATCTTATGATTACTGTATTTTGATACGTATCCGCCTGAATTTTGAGCGGTCTACAGACCACTCACACCGCTATTCGGCCGCGCTGCTGAGCGCGACCGCGATGTCCTCCGTGGGCCGGCCGATACTGACATAGCGGAAGCCGTGGCGCGCGATGAGGTCGCGCCGGTACACGTTGCGCAGGTCGACGAACAGCGGATTGCCCATGAGGGACTTCAAGCGCGGAAAATCGAGGGCGCGAAAGGCGTCCCACTCGGTGACCAGAACCAGGGCGTCGGCGCCCTCGGCCGCCGTATAGGGATCCGGCGCATAGATGACGTCCGAGAGGCACGCCTTGGCCGCCTCCATGCCCTCGGGGTCAAAGGCCGTGACGAGGGCGCCCCCATCCTGCAGGCCCTGGACGATGGAGATGGCGGGGCTGTCGCGCATGTCGTCGGTGTTCGGCTTGAAGGTGAGGCCGAGGAGGGCGACCGTCTTGCCGCGAATGTCGGCGCCGATGGCGCGGGAGACCTTGCGCGCCATGGCGCGCTTCCTCTGATCGTTGATGGCGACCGTGGTCTCGATCAGGCGCAGGGGGCTGCCGTAGTCCTGCGCCGTCTTGACGAGCGCCAGCGTGTCCTTCGGGAAGCACGAGCCGCCGTAGCCCGGCCCGGCATGCAGGAACTTGCCGCCGATGCGCTTGTCGAGACCGATGCCGTGCGCGACGTCCTGCACGTTAGAGCCGACGGCCTCGCACAGGTCGGCGATCTCGTTGATGAAGGTGATCTTCATGGCCAGGAAGGCGTTGGCCGCGTACTTGATCAGCTCCGAGGTGCGCCGCGCAGTGAAGATGAGCGGCGCCTTGTTGAGGTAGAGCGGCCGGTAGACTTCGGTCATGACGGCGCGCGCACGCTCGTCCTCGATGCCGATGACGATGCGGTCCGGGCGCTTGAAGTCCTCGATGGCCGCGCCCTCGCGCAGGAACTCGGGATTGGAGACGACGGCGACGTCGGCGTCGGGATTGGCCTCGCGGATGATGCGCTCGACCTCGTCACCAGTGCCGACGGGCACCGTCGACTTGGTGATGACGACGGTGAAGCGGCGGATGCTGGGGGCGATGTCGCGGGCGACGGCGTAGACGTAGGAGAGGTCGGCGTGGCCGTCGCCGCGGCGCGAGGGTGTGCCGACAGCGATGAAGACCGCCTCCGCGCTCGAGACGGCGGCATCGAGCCCGTTGGTGAAGAGGAGACGGCCGGCGGCCGCGTTCTTGGCGACGAGCTGATCGAGGCCCGGCTCGTAGATGGGGATGCTCCCGCGCTTCAGCGCCGCGATCTTGGCATCGTCGGAGTCGACGCACGTCACCTCGTGGCCGAAATCGGCGAGACAGGCGCCGGAGACCAAACCGACGTAGCCGGAGCCAATGACAGCTATGCGCATGGTGTCGTCCTTCTCACTTCCCGGCCATGCCGGCGCGCCAGGAGCTCAGGGGCTTCCCCGTGCCATACGCAAGGAGCGCGTCGGCGTCCACAATGGCTTCCTGGAAGCCAATCACAAAGCACCAGAAACACACAAGGGAGCGCATTGGCGCCCCCTTGGCATTGGCCGGCACCCGTCACCGGGCGGCTAGAAATTATGCTTGATGGTGCCGCGCACCGTCAGATCCTCAGCCGGCGGCTCGACCGGCTCCGGCTGCTTGCTGTCGTTGGCGCCGTACAGGAGCTCAAGGCCGAAATCCATCTTGGGCAGCACGCCGAGCTTGCCCAGGCCCGGAATGCGGACCTCGGTGCCGGCGTCGCTATCCTCGACCTTGGGGGTGGAGAACTCCATGCTCTTCTCGGCCGGAGCCGCAGGCTGTGCCTCGGCCGGCGCAGGCGTGGCCGCCGGCGCTGCGCCGCCGCCCTGCTCCTGGAAGGCATGGGCGGGCGTGCCGGCCAGCGCCAGCGCCATCCCCATGCCTATGTAAGCCAACACCTTCATTGCGGACCCCGCCGTACCTAACCCTGCTGACTCGCGACCATGAGCCCAAGGGCAATCCAAGACAAGATTGTTCGAGCGTAGTTAAGCAGGGATGAACGTTTCGCACCCGGGGTGTGTTCGTGGCGCCATATGGCGAGGCGGTCACAGGGCAGACGTTTCCCCTGCCGCCCAAGTAACGGCCTGATATCGCCTCATTTCCGCCGCCGGACGGGTGCGCCGGGCCTGCCGCCACCACACCCCGGCGGCGCGCGCCCGGCGCAGTTTTCCACAGGGGCTCCCGGAGGCCCGGAACGGCAAGGGAGCCGCGTCGGCTGGACGCGGCTCCCCGGTATGCTTGAGACCTTGCGCGCTCCTAGAGGCTTTCCGCTTTTCATGGAATCGCGGAAAGCCTCTAGGTCCTTGTCTTGTCGTGCTTCTTATCGGACTTTTGGTTTGCATGGCTCCGCCATGACCGGTTCCCATCCCCGGATCAAGTCCGAGGACATGCTCCGGAAGCACTCTAGAGCGCGGTCGCGCTCTAGGTTTTTGCCGGGACCTATGATTCACGCTTCGGACCGATAGGGTCCGAAGCGATCATGGTCTAGAACTGGATGCGCGCGCCGGTGAGGACCGTATCGAAGTCGTCGAGATCGCCCAGTGCGTCGTTCTCGCCTTCCGAGTGGCGGTAGATCGCGTAGAGATCCATTGCCGCGTTCTCGAGGTTCTGGACGATGCCTGCCGCGTAGAAGTCGAACTTAGAGCCGGTGGTCTCGATCTCGTCGTGACGGTACTCGCCGAAGATCGTCGTCTTGCCGAGCGGGATGAACTTCTGCTCGATACCGGCCTGGATCATGTAGGTGTCGTCGGTATCGCCACTGCCCACCAGGTCCTCGCCCTGTTGCGCGCCATAGCCGCCATACACGAAGAGACCCGTCGGCTGATGCAGGATGGTGCCTGCTGCGCCCCACCACTGGCAATCGAACTTGCTGCAGCCGCCGCTGCCGCTCACGCCAGCGAGACCGGGATCGGTGCTCTCACCGTAGCCAACCTGGGCAAGCACCTTGAACTCGCCAATCACACCGGCGTAAGCCAGCTTGGTGTCCCACATGTCGTCTTCGCCCCAGGCGGCGGTGACCACGAAGCCCGCGATCTCGGGGCTGTCGTAGCGCACCGTGTTGCGGCGACCGTTTTGGCCGGGCGTGCCGTTGTTGAAGCCGCCGAACAGGTCCTTCCACTCGTTGGCCGTGCCCTGCAGCACACCACCGACGCGCGTCTGGAACGAGCCCAGGAAAACCGTGGATGCCTCGAAGTCCGAGTAGTTGCGGGTGTTCACGCCGTCGGCGTCGTCAAGCAGGTGGTACGTTGCCATACCGTTCTGGCCGACCGAAACCTCGCCGAGCTGCTTGCTCCTGATGAACCAATAGGCCTTGCGCACGGCTAGCGAGTTCTCGTTGCCATCGCTCGTCTGCGAGAAGTCGCCCAGATCGCCGCCCTTGATGCCGATTTCCAGCGTGTAGCCGGCTGACCAGTCCTCGTTGATCTTGGCCTTGCCCGAAAACTTGAAGCGCGACTGCTCGAGCGTGTTCGTGCCGACGTAGGCGTTCTGCTCGACGCCGTCGTCCCAGAACATGACCGTCTCGTTGACCCAGCCCGAAACCGTCAGGCTGACTTTCCTGTTGCCCTTGCGGGCGGTGGTCGCCTCGAGCTCGGCAATGCGCTCCTCCAGATCAGCACAGCAGTCCCCGCCGAGATCCGCGGCCTCGACCGACGTGCCCCAGACGAGACAACTGGCCGCCGCCGCAAGCGCCATCCTGGTTGCCGGCTTCATACTCGCTTCCCTCATCACTCTATCCCCATCTGTGTTCCCTGTTGCCTGTCACGCCGTGTGCGTTTCGACGCGCGGGCAACGGGTCCTTTGTGCTCGAAGAAGGGGAAGCGTGTGTAACAGCCACCTTACTGATGTGTCATACTCAGGTGTTTACACCACCGTAGTTGCCGCTCCGTCACACTACGTCCGTAGGTCGACGTCCGATGAGAATCCGTCGACCTGGCAGAATGCAGAAGCCGCCGGGCATGGGTGCCCGGCGGCTAACGATCTCAACATGCTGCAAAAAAGAAGGAGCCGCCTTGCGGGCGGCTCCTCCAAAGACGTTCCGTCGCTGGTGCGATTAGAACTTGATGATCGCGCCGGTCAGGAAGAGGTCAACATCCTCGAACTCGATGTTGCCGTCACCGCTCGTGTTGGCCTCAGCCTGCACATTGCGGTACAGGGCGTAGAAGTTCATCGCTGCAGCGTCCACACCCTGCATGATGCCGATCGAGTAGATGTCGAGCTCAGAGCTCAGCACGAAGTCGACCGTGTCGTAGTCGCGGTTAATCGTGCCGCCGTCGTTGTGGTAGTACTGGCCGAAGACGGTGGTCTTGCCGATCGGGAACCACTTCTGCTGCAAGCCGGCCTCGATCGCGTAGAACTCGTGACGCTTTTCGACGTCGAAGCCGGCGAGAGCGGCAGCATCTTCGATCGCCTCATCCTCCATGTAACCGCCAGCGGCGTTCACGTAGAGGCCCGTGGGCTCGTGCATCACGCTGATCGAACCGCCGAGCTGGTTACAGTCGGCCTCGCCTCCGGCGGCCAAGCTGCCAACGCACTGGAAGCCAACCTGATTGCCCGTAAACGTGGGCTCGGTGGTCTCGCCATAAGCAAGGCCAGCCGCGATCTTGAAGCCCGAGAACTCGCCCTTGTAGCGGAAACCGACCTCCCAGGTGTCATCCTCACCCCAGTTGACCGTGCCGACGAAGCCGAAGATCTCCGGCGTATCGTAGCGGACCATGTTGTAGCGGCGGCCCTCGCCCGGCTGATCGCCGCCATCGCGGATCAGGCGGCGGATGCGGATGTTGTCGCTGCTGCCACCGACCGCGCCACCATTCGCGCCGTCATCCGAGAAGTTGCCGTTGGCGCGGCGCAGGGCCAAGCCACCGCCCAAATCCTCGACGTCCGAGTACTTGGCGACGTCGCCCGTGCCGGCAACGTTGATTTCCGTCACGCTCTCACCAGCGCCGCCCGTCAGGCCGACCCAAACGCGGCCGTAGGACTTGCTGTCGACGTACCAAGTCGAGTGACGCAGATCGAGGCCGACATCGTCAGGCCCGGCGTTGTCGTTGTCCTGGTCGAAGCGCTTCGAGTTGGCGCCGCGGACGCCGATCTCGAGCAGGTAGCCGGCCTTCCAGCCGTCGGCAATCTTGGCGTCGCCCTTGAAGCGGAAGCGAGTACGCGCGGCGTCGTTGGTATAGATGCCGGCGTTCGACTCGACGCTGTCGTCCCACCAGATCAGGGCCTCGTTCACGTGGCCCGAAACCTCGAGCTTCACCTTGCGGTTGCCCTTGCGGGCCGTCGTCGCCTCGAGCTCGGCGATGCGCTCCTCGAGATCTGCGCAGCAATCGCCGCCGAGATCAGCAGCCTGGGCGGACGCGCCCCCCATCAGCAGAAAGCCTGCCGCTGCGAGCAGCGACAGTCGGCCCGCCGACACCATGAAACCCCCAGTCATGCCCACAATCCTTCCGAATTTGCCCCGCCACGCACGGCTCGAGGCAATTGACCCTCACCACTCAGCAGAGCTGGACAGACGCAAACACTCGAGCCGCCTACCCCCACCGCCGTGGACGAGATGACCTAACTGGAACGCAGGCTTTTGCGTAAGGTGTAAAAAGCTTTGTGACAGTTCTGCTAAGATAGCACGTGATGACCTCACATCCGTCGGTGTGTGCCCCTCCGTATTTTTACCGGGGGCCCGTCGTTTTGTTAGCAATTACAAAATAGTCGCCCGCCTTCCGCAGGTTAGGCCGTCACATTCGGCATCGCGTTGCCTCAAACGAGCGGATGTGCCAGCCTCGCGACCTCAGGCGAGGGCAGCATGGGCGAGACGAGCACAACAGCGGCCGTGATCGGCGCGGGACCGGCGGGACTCGCGGCCGCGCTCGGCGCCGGCAAGGCTGGCGCGGACGTGGTCCTTGCAGCGCCGCCACAGGGAGTTGCATCGCGGACACCCGACCTGCGCACGGCGGCGCTTTTTGCCGGCTCCATCGCGCTTCTCAAGAACCTCGGCGCCTGGTCGCAGATCGCCCCGCACAGCGCACCGATTCTCGCCATTCGCATCATCGACGACACCGGCGCCCTGCTGCGCGCGCCCGAGGTCGTTTTCACCGCTGGAGAGGCGGGTTACGAGGCGTTCGGCTGGAACATTCCGAACGCCGTTCTGGTCTCCGCGCTGATGGCCGCGGCCGGGGCTCCCGGCAGCCGGGTCAGGGTGCTCGAGACGGCCGGCATCACCGGCCTCTCGCTCGGGGGCGATTTGGCGCGCCTCACGACGCAGGAGGGGGAGAGCTTCCAGGCCCGGCTCGTCGCCGGGGCGGACGGGCGCAACTCAATAAGCCGCAGCGCGGCCGGCATCGCCACGCGCACGTGGCAGTATCCGCAGGCGGCGCTCGTCACGACGTTCGCCCACACGCGGCCACACCGGAGCATCTCGACGGAGTTCCACAGGCCGGCCGGCCCCCTCACCACGGTGCCGCTCCCGGGCGATCGGTCGAGCCTCGTATGGGTCGAGGCACCTGACGTCGCCAAAGGGCTGGCAACTCTCGATGATACGGCGTTCGGAAACGCTCTCGAGGAGCGCCTGCAGGGTCTGCTCGGGGGCGTCGGCGAGATCACGCCCCGGGCCGTGTTTCCCCTCTCGGGCCTCACGGCGGAAGCCTTTGGGCGCAACCGCGTAGCGCTGGTCGGCGAGGCGGGGCACGTCATCCCCCCGATCGGGGCGCAGGGCCTCAACCTCGGCCTCCGCGACGCCGCCACGCTCGCCGAATGCGTGGCGCTGGCGCTGGCCCGGGGCCTTGACCCGGGCGGGGCCGGGACGCTCGACGACTACAATCGCCGGCGGCGCCCGGACGTGACCTCGCGCATCGCGACGGTCGACGTGCTCAACCGGTCGCTGCTGTCGAGCCTGCTCCCGGTTCACCTGGCGCGCGGCTTCGGGCTGGTCGCGCTCAAGACCTTCGCGCCCCTGCGCCGGATCGCCATCCGCGAGGGGCTCGGACCGTCAGGGGACAGATCTCCAGACGACGTGCCGGCGCTGCTGCTCGCGGACGGGGTGCGGCTGCTCTCCGAGCGCGCGGCCGCCAAGTCGCACAGCTCGGCGGCTTGACGCGCCCGGCGCGGCTTGGCATCGGATTTGTCTCGCCTCGTCCCAGGATCTCGATGTCAGCCCCCAAAGTCAGCCTCGCCCGCGATCTCCAGTTCCGGCTCGAATACGTGCTCCTGCGGCTCGTCGTCGGCACCGTGCGCATCCTGCCGCTCGAGTGGGCGACGGCGGTCTCGGCCAGGGCCTGGCGCGTGCTCGCGCCGCGCATCAACCCCAAGCGCCACGGCCGTGCGCTCGCCAACCTCGCCATCGCCTTTCCGGAGAAATCCGAGGCGGAGCGCCTCGCCATCTGCATGGCGCATTGGGAGAACCTCGGGCGCGTGATGGCCGAGACCATGCAGATCGACCGGCTGATCAAGGACAAGAGCCGCATCCGCATCGTGTCCGACCGGCTGTTCGGCCGCTACAAGGGCAAGCTCGGCCCGGCCATCGGCGTGTCGCTGCACATGGGCAACTGGGAGCTTTCGATCTGGCCGTTCGTGGAAGCCCGAGCCAACCCAGCCGCCGTCTACCGCTCGGTCAACAACCCCTACATCGACCAGTACCTGCGCTGGCAGCGCCGCGACCTCTACCCGGGCGGGCTGTTCGGGCGCGGCAAGGTCGAGGGCGAGCACGGGGACGACCAGAAGACGGCGCGCATCCTGACCGACTTCGTGCGCCGCGGCGGGCGGCTCGGCCTCGTCTGCGACCTCTACGACCGCACCGGGCTTGCCGTGCCGTTCTTCGGCCAGGAGGCTAAGACGCAGGCCATCGGCGCCATGATCGGGCGGCGGGTCGGGAGCCGCATCTGGATGAGCCGCTGCAAGCGCGTCGGCACGTCGAGCCGCTTCGAGATCGAGATCCGTGAGCTGCGCGTGCCGCGGACGAAGAACATCGGCGGCGACGTGCGCTGGATCATGGTCGAGATGCAGAAGCAGTTCGAGGCGTGGGTGCGGGAAGCGCCCGAGCAGTGGATGTGGAGCAACCGGCGCTGGAGCTGATATTTAATGAGACCGATGATTCACGCTTCGAACTTTTCTGTGCTGCCGATTCACGCCGCGCCCGGTAGGCGGCGCGGCGATCGGAGCGACTAGGGTTCGAAACGATCATGGTCTCGGCGCGGATTGCAATTTTGCGGCTCTGCTGATTTTCTGCAGCCTGTGATCACGGCGGGGAGCGCGGCGTGGCGGACGTATTCATCTCGTATTCCAAGGCGGACCGGGCCGTGGCCGAGGCGCTTGCCGCCGACTTGAAGGCGCAGGGCTTCGACGTCTGGTGGGATTTCGAGCTTTACGCCGGTGACGACTTCCACGACATGATCCGGGGCGAGATCGCCAAGGCGAAGGCCGTAGTCGTCATCTGGTCGGAGGCGGCTGTGGCCTCGAAGTGGGTGCGTGGCGAGGCCGAAGAAGCGTCCGATCTCGGCACGATCATTTGCACCCATGTGCCTGGCTTCGATGCGCGCAAGGTGCCGATAAATTTTCGGACGTTGCATTGCGAGGCGGTGGTCAATCGGGATCGTGTCGTCGCGGCGATCGAGCGGAAGGGTGCGGCGGCTAAAGCCCAGACAACGCCTCCAACCATCACGAGCGATCCCCTCGCCGATCTCAAGGCGAGAGCAGCGGCGGGTGATGCCGAGGCTCTGTGTGAGCTAGGTCTCAAACATGCAAATGGAGATGGAGTTTCCCAAGACTACCTCGAGGCTCACCGGCTATGGACCCTTGCTTCCGAGCAAGGGTCGGCTGTCGCCCAGTTTCATCTCGGCGTCAACTTCGCAAATGGCCATGGAGTGCCCAGGAACAACGCCGAAGCCGCGAGGCTTTATCGGCTCGCTGCTGAAAAGGGATTCGCAAGAGCTCAGTTCAACCTGGGCTGCATGTTCTTGAATGGCTGGGGTGTGGAGAAGAATGAAATCGAAGCCGTTCGGCTCTTTCGCCTGTCGGCAGAGCAGGGGAATTTAGACGCGCAGACAAATCTCAGCGTAATGTTAGCGGAAGGCCGCGGAACCTCCCGAGACCTCGCGACGGCTGCGCATTTTCTCCGCCTAGCGGCTGCCCAAGGAGACCCCGAAGCCGCGTGCGAACTCGGTTCAATGCACTTGGAGGGAGATGGGGTTGCGAGAGACGCCATCGAAGCAGAACGCCTTTTTCGCCTTGCCGCACAGCAGGGTGACCCCAGAGCCCTATTCAATCTCGGCGTGATGTACGCGAACGGCGATGGTGTCGCACGCAGCGATGCCGAAGCAATTAGGTTTTGGCTCTTGGCTGCCGAAAAGGGACATGCTTTGGCCCAGTACAATCTAGGCGTTCGTTACACGGCCGGACGAGGCGTAGCTCATGATGATGTGGAGGGCGCACGCATGTTTCGTCTTGCTGCAAGCCAGGGAATTGACAGCGCTCAATACAACCTTGGAGCGATGCACGCCAGTGGACGTGGCGTTGA
Organism: Hyphomicrobium sp.; assembly: GCA_050179995.1. Classification (GTDB taxonomy): domain Bacteria; phylum Pseudomonadota; class Alphaproteobacteria; order Rhizobiales; family Hyphomicrobiaceae; genus Hyphomicrobium_C. The sequence continues at coordinate 2,612 of JBFXEP010000046.1, read as the reverse complement.
GAAAGATGAGGAAGAAGCAGTCAGGCTTTTTCAGCTCGCCGCCGAGCAAGGGCATGCCGGCGCAATGGAAGCGTTACAGCGACGAGGCCTATGATGAGTAACATTCCTATGCCCGGGCACCTGCGCGTTCTCAACCCGCATCCGGCGGTGTTCGCGTTCTACGATGGGCGCGTCGAGGGCTACAGGATGTTTGCGGAGAAGAACTGGATCGACGAGGGCGCGATCGCGCTCGGGGTGGCGAGCTACGCGATCGTCAGCGGCACGAAGGCGCTGGTCTACGACACGCACGTCTCGATCCCGCACGCGGCGGCGATCCGGGAATTCCTGGCGACAGAAGCGGGCGTCACCGCGTTCACGGTGCTGCTCAGCCACTGGCATCTCGACCACGTGGCCGGCAACGAGGCGTTCCAGGATTGCGAGATCATCTCGACACAAAAGACGGCCGATCACCTCACGTCACGCCTGGCAACTGTCGAGGACGGCACGTTCGTCGGGCCGCCGGCGATCAAGCCGCTGATCCTGCCGACGCGCACCTTCTCGGGCTCGCTCGCGTTCGAAGTTGGCAACATCAAGCTCGAAATCATCGAGGCCAACATCCACAGCGACGACGCGGCCGTCATCTGGTGGGGAGACGAGCGGCTGCTGCTCGCCGGCGACACGATGGAGGACACCTGCACCTACGTCATGGAGCCCGACAACCTGCCGCTGCACGTGGCCGATCTCGAACGGCTCGACACCCTCCTGCCGGCGCGCATCCTGCCGAACCACGGCGATCCGGATGTCATTGCGACGGGCGGCTACAATCGCGGCTTCAACCGGGCGACGCAGCAGTACATCCGCGCGCTCATGCGCTGCAAGGACGAGCCGGACCTGCGCGAGCTGCCGCTCAGCGAGCTGATGCAGGGTCCGATCGGCAGCGGGTGGGTGACCTACTTCGAGCCCTACGAGATCGTGCACAAGGAGAACCTCGACACGGTGGTGTCGGAGGGCAGCAACTCGATCGTCGGGCGGAGCTAGGCAAGCGGTCCGGGAACTAGCGGCAACGCTGTTGACCTTCCGTCACTCGCGACACATCACAAGGGCGTGTCCCGCCTCGCTCTACGATTGTCTGCTGCCGTCCTGATCCGTCTAATAACCCGCTACCTGCGGACGCAACAAAGCTCGGCGGATATTCGTGCGGCTCGGTCTGACATTTGCTTTCGTCGTGGCGCTTTTCGTGCCCGGCACGATCGGGACGGCCGAGGAGGCGAAGCCCTCCTGCGCCGACGATGCCATGCTGGTCTTCGACGCTTCCGGCTCGATGGCGGCCACCGACTTTCCGGACGGAGCGCCTTCGCGGTTCGATCGCGTCCGGCAGGCCTTGAACAAGGTGGTTCCGTCTGCCGCACAATCTCGGCGGCTCGGCCTCATCGTGTACGGTCCGGGGCGCAAGTCCGATACCTGCCAGAATGTCGACCTTCGCCTCACGCCCACGCCCAATGCCGGCGATCTCATCCTGGGAGAGGTCGAGGGGCTGCGGCCGCAGGGGCGCACCGCGCTCACGGCATCCGTGCGCCAGGCGGCAGAGGTTCTTCATCACAGCGTGAAGCCCGCCGTCATCGTCGCGCTGACGGATGGCCAGGACACCTGCGGGGGCGACGCGTGCCTGCTGGCCCGCGAGCTCAAGAACCAACGGCCCGCGATCACCGTGCACGTCGTCGGCTACAGACTGACACCGATGACGGCTCCCTCGCCGACCCCGTTCGTCGAGAGGTGTCTCGCGGATGAGACGGGCGGGATCTTCGCAACAGCAGAGACCGCGGACGAGCTTGCCTCGGCGCTCGCCGAGACGCTCGGTTGCCCTGCCGTCACCTCGCTGCCACCCCAGATTCGCGCAAGGTTGGCGGGGCATGGTCGGGCTTTAACGTTTCGGTAACCGTTTGCGGCAAGAGTTCGTTAACTCCTGCCGGCTCGAGCCCATGTCACATCTCGATCATTTCCCGCCACAGATGACCTCCACGCTGAACGACGCGCAAAACGACACCGGGCGCGTGGCGTTCTGCGGCCCGTACGTGCTGTCGGCGATCACGGGCTATCCGATCAGCAAGGTCGAGATGGCGATCAACGCCTATCGCAACCTGCCGCCGGACCTCAGGTTCCGCGTCAAGGGCACCTACGCCGACGAGGTGGAAGGCGCGCTCGCCGTCTACGGCTTCGAGATGGTGCTCAAAGAGACCTACATGACCATCGAGCGCAAGAAGCGGCCGACGGTGTGGGGCTGGATGCAGAAGCCGCGCAACGCCTGGGCGCACTACATCCTGGCCATCCACAAGGGCAAGGAAGGCCACTGGATCCTCATCAAGGGGGTCAAGATGTGCGACACCTACACGGAGGGCAAATGGACCTTCGTGGTCGACGGCCCGCACCGGGGAGCCAGGATCATGGAAGTGTTCGAGGTCCGCAAGGCGCTCGACGTGTAGCCTCTCTTTTCTTGGCGGCAATGATTCACGCGCCAGACGGTAGGATCCGGCGCGATCATGGCCGCTTTTCCTGGCGGCAATGATTCACGCGCCAGACGGTAGGATCCGGCGCGATCATGGCCGCTTTTCCTGGCGGCAATGATGCACGCGCCT
>JBFXEP010000045.1:0-13035 GCA_050179995.1 Hyphomicrobium sp. | reverse complement strand
GAAGCGCTGTCACGATGCCTTTTGTCGCGAGCTATTCAGAACGTTCGCGGCCATCCGGTCGACAGGAATTCACGGTCGGCCGCCGAGGCCATCGCGGTAGTGAGTGTGTTCGCGAGCGAGATGGCCTATGCACTGGCGGACCGCCATGAGCTGCTCCGATCTCGGTCGGCACGCGCCGTCCTCAACCTTCAGCAAAGGCTGGTGGCGAGCTCTGCGGTGCGGGCCGAGTGGCGGGAGGCCTTCGATGACCGGCGGGGAGAGGTCGCGTGCGAGCGGCTTGGCGGCGCGCATCTGCTGCTGCACGGGATTTACGGTTTCAAGGCAGGCACGGCCGGCTCCGAGACGGATCTTTGCTTCGGCGAGCCGCTCGATGTGGACGAGGCGGCCCGTACCAGCGACGGCCTGGTGCTGACGGAATGGAAGCTGGCCAAGACCGAGGCGGAGGTTGCCGCCAAGTTCAACGAGGCCTTCGCGCAGATCCAGCACTACCCCGAGACGGTGTTGGGGGGCTTGGTGCTGCGCGGTTATCGGTATCTCGTGGTGGTGACCGAGGCGCGGATCGCGCGCGCAGCGCTCCTCGCGGCACGCCGGGAGGTCGGAGGGATCATCTACGTGCCGGTCAACATCGCCATTGCGCCGCAGGACGTGTCGGTGCAGGCCAAGGCCGACGTGCGTGCGGGCAGGAAAGCCGCTGCGAAAACGTAAGGCTCGACGCAACAACCGTCGGATGGGGTGACAGTTTTAGCGGCCTCAAAGGCGGGCGAGGACATCGTCGTTGCGCTGGACCTGTGCCGGTATTGGCGGGCTGGTGCTCTGTGTCGGCGATGATGGATGGTTCGGTGCCGTGCTGTAGGCTGGCGAGACTGCACCTGCGTTTCTGCGCCATAGACGTGGCAAGGTTGACGGGAGGCAGATCGATCTTTCGGGACTAGCGTGGCCGGCGCGACCGTCGCCTCGCTTCATCAGGGCTCGAGGGGCTCGTCCCAACTGTCGCAAGCTGTGAAGGCGAGGTGCGCGGCGTGGGGGGCTTGACTTTGCACGGGCTAAGGCGCTTTCGCTGTGCCCGCAAGGCTGCGTCACGGGGCGCGATGGAGCGCAGGCGGCGTGGCTTACGGGCCATGGGTTCGGCCAGAAGAGGGCGTGGTGCGCTATGAACATCGAGGAGTATGCACGGCATGGAGAGCGGCTCTACGCCGATTTTGCGCGCACCGTCGAAAACATCATTCGGCAGGCGATTGCCGGCAACAGCCTCGGCGGCACTGCGCCCCAGTTCCAGCACCGCGCCAAAGATGTCGAGAGGCTTAGGGCTCGCCTCGCTGAGGAAGGCCTCGCGGATTCGCCCGAGATCGAGCAGCACCGCAAAGATCTGGGCGGGTGCAGGGTCATTTTCTACACTAACGGCGACCTGCAGGAGTTCGTGAACTCGGGCGTGTTGGGAGAGAACTTCGAGATCGACTACGACCGCACGCGGGTCCATCACCCGACCGATCCCGCCGACCCACAGTTCCGGGGGTATAACTTTGTCGTCCGGCTCAAGCCCGACCGGACCGCGCTGCCGGAATACGCGCGCTTCGTGGGTCTGGCCTGCGAGGTCCAGCTGCAGACGATCTTGAACCACGCCTGGTCGGAGACAACGCACGACATCCTCTACAAGCGGCCCGATTGGACCGCGGTTGGGAAGAAGGCGATGGACCGCGTCCAAGAGCAGTTCGACAAGATCATGCAGGAGCATCTCGTTCCTGCCGGTCACGCCATCGAGAAGGCGAAGCAGGACTTCGAGAGCTTCCTCAAGGGGAAGCCGATCTTCGAGGTTGGGCCTGTCCGGGCGATCGAGGCGGCTTCCGACAACAACATCCGCTGGGACGTCCTCGACCGCATCATCAAGAATTTTCTGCCGCATCACGATGATCCGAGCCCTCTCCTCCCCGATCTGCTCAAGACCGTGGACGTCTCTGTCGCGCGCAGCATCGGGACGCCGGCTGCGCCGCTCAAGACGTCGTTCGGCGAAATGGAGGGGTTCACCGGTGACATGGTGGTCGGAAAGGCGCTCGATCTGCTCGATCTCGTGCGCTACGGCGACCCGGCCGCGAGCTTGGACATGCTGCTTCGCTTCGATGATCTGGCTTCCAGCGCGCGCGACAAGGACCGTATACTCCAGTCGGTCACGCACTTGGGCGAGGTGCCCATCCGCGCCTTCAAGAGGACCGGCGGCGAGATCCACCTGCGGTTGGTCCGCGCGTTGCAGGTACTCGACCCGGCCAGGCGCACGAGACACCTGCCCATCGTTCTCGAGGTCTGCGCGCAGGTCTTGGACCCGGTCCTGCACGACGTCACCGGCGGCTACCAGATCGTGACAATGTCGCATGCGGCGGTCTCCGCCAACAAGGAGACTGAGGTCGCGCGCCGCGAGGCCCTTGCCCTGCTCGAGACGATTTACGATGCGGCCAGCGACGATGCGGGCCGCCAGCAGGCGATGGCGACGATGGCCAAGGCTGCCCGCACGCCTCACCAAGGGAGCTACTCCAACGCTCTCCTCGCCATCATCCTTCGGGACGCACTTCATGTGTTGGCCTTCCTGCAATCGCGGGTCGCGGGCGCATCCTACGAGGTCAGGAAAGAGATCGAGCATGACGCTTGGGACACCTACCGCACGCTCGGCAATGCCGGCATCGAAGGCAACGACGACGGATCGCTCGCGCCGCTCCACGCGGAGATCGAGAAGGCTGCGCTGGCGATACGAGACGAGCTTCGCGCGGACAGCGAGTACGCGATCTTCAAGACCCTTGCGAGCCTTAGAAGCGTCTACGATCCGGCCTGGGCCGATCCCCGCCCGGACTACAAGCGGGACGACGCATGGCGGAACCAACAGGTCGATGCCTATTTCCAGGACATTACCAGCGCCACGATAGATGAATGGTTGGCGCGCATGGCGCGCGCGGCGTCCTCCCCGTCCATCGACGGCGCGGCATTCCGCGGCCTTGAGGCGCTGTTGCGGCGCGTATGCCTCGAAAAGCCCGAGCTCATCCTGCCGCGGCTTCGGCACCTCGACGATCACGTCAAGACGTTCTTACCCTTGATCCTGTCCTGCCTGTGGCAGACGAAGTTCAAGGAAGACCTGATTCCAATCCTGCAGGACTGGATCAAGGCTGGCCAGCATCTCGTATCGATCGCAAGACAGTTCCGCCTAGTCTCGGAGGCCCGTCCCGACCTCTTCGCTGCTGTTTTCAATGCGGCCGCATCGGTTCCCGATGTGCGGGCTGTGCTGGAGCTCGTCGAGACTCTCGTCGCCACCTATTCCGCCGGAGCCACGGAGCAGAAGGAGCTGATCGTCTCCGCGATCGCGTGGCTGGAGGGCCAGAGCAATCACGATTGGGCGCAGGCTGTCTGGTATTTGCGCGACCAGCTTCGCGGGCTCGTGCATGACCTCGACGCTCAGCAGAGAAAGGTTGTTCTTCGAACCCTAGTCCTGTGCCCGAAAGTCGATACCCACATCGAATGGGTTCTGGCGTGCTTCATTCAAGATCGGTCGCCCGACGTTTTCGACTTCTTGGAGCAGCGTCTCGCCTACGCCGAGGGCAAGGATGACACTGAAGAGCGCTACGAAGCCGTGCCCTACACGATGAGCGAGCTGGCCCCGCTCCGCGGCCAGGCAGAGCTCGTGTTGGACAAATCGTTGGAATGGCTGAAGACCTATCCGAGCAAAGACTACGACGTCGGGAAATTCCTGAACGGCATCTTCAATGAAATCGACGAGCCACTGAAATCGGCCATGCTGACGATCGTTGGCAAAGGCGATGCGGCGACGATCCTGGCCCTGGTCAAGCTTCTGAGCGTGTTCCATGGATCGCCCGCCGCCATTGATGTATGCCGAGAGGTGGTTGCCACGACGGCAGAGATTGGCAGGCCGCTGCAGGCGGCGCTGCACGCGGCGATCACGTCGACGGACACGCTCATCGGTCACTTTGGCTATGTCGAGGCTCCCAAGGGGCAGCGCGCCTTACTGGAGCCTTGGCTGAGTGATCCGCGTCCTCCCGTGGTGGCGTTTGCCGGAAGGTTCATCGCCGGGCTTGAGCGCGGCATGGCCGCCGAGCAGGATCGCGTCGAGCAGGAAGTGGCCATCGAGAAGCTGGCCTGGGACACCGACGAAGCCGGAGATGACGAGATGGCTCGATCGAAGTAGCCGCCGGTGATCCGAAGAGTCCCAGAGACTGACCAGCTTTGTTCAGCTCGACAACCCAGCCTGCCCTTCTGCCATGAGCCGATTGAGACGGCTCATGTCCTCGCCGGCAGCGTACGGCCACGATCGAGTGTCCACGTTACGCGACTGGGGCCGATCACGCCAACGACAGACTGTCCGCGAAATGGCTCAAGTGCCGGCCGCCACGGTGCCATCGTGAACGTGTCCTCGCGTCTGATCACCGCCACTTTTCCGGTCGGAGTCGTGACCGCACGGTCATAAATCCCTACTACCCTCGCCCCTGGGTCGGCCGGAACGTAGGTGGCACCGAGAACGTGTGACATCCCCTGGGTCAGACGTTCGTTTTCGGACTGACGCAGCGTGCGCATCATATCCGGGACCGGATCAACACGACCGGTCGGCGACACGGTTGCAAGGTTGCGCGACGTTAGCCACCGAGCCCGCGCCGCTATCGCCTCGCGCACTTCGCTGGCGAAGCCGGGCATCCCCGGCTCGGGTCGCCATTTGGTCAGGATGGCCTGATCCAGCCAAGTTGGGCCGTCATAGTCGACCTGATGCGACACATCGACGGGCGAGAGCTCCTGAAGCTTGGCGACCCGCGACGGTTTGCCATCGAGACCACCGCCCGCCAGCGCGACGAGCGTTTCGCGTTGGGGCACCTCGGCGGGTTTTAACCGGCCAAGCTCGGCGTAGTGGACGCGACCGTCGACGGCATCTAGGACGACCCACGTCGAGTCGCTGATCTCATCGACCAGTCCGACACCGACGACCTTGCCGACCAGAGGATCCTTGCGCGGGCCGCGCTCGAACAGGGCTAGGGCGGCCGCGCTGCGCTCGATCCCGGCTTCCCGCAAGGCACGTTGCATCATCTTGAACTTGTCGGCACGTTCACCGAGCTGGCGTAGCTTGGTCTCCATCTGACTATCGAGCGCCCATACGCCCTGCTGCCGTTCCTCGGCGAGACCGAGCCGCTCCAGCGTCTTGAGCCGTCCGACCCGGAGCGTGTGCCGCGCGGGATCCAATTCGTCGCCGGCTGTGACGACGAGAATGTTGTCCTTGGAGCGGCCGATGAGCGCGCGATCGAGGCGCGTCAGACGCTCCTGGCCAACCTCGTTAAAGAGCTTCTGCATGCGCTCGAGCTCGGTTTCCGGTCCGAGCTCGAGCGTAACGAGGGATTGAGCGCGAGCTCGGACGCCGTGGGCGATGTAGTCTCGCGCCATCACGAGGTCCTTGCCCTGGTCGTCTTTCCCGCGGATGACGATGTGGGTGTGCGGGTGTCCGGTGTTGAAGTGATCGACTGCCACCCAGTCGAGCTTCGTGTCGAGGTCGCGCTCCATCTGGGCGAGGAGATCGCGGACGAACTGCTTGAGGTCGGCGAGCTGTGCGCCCTCGTCAGCCGATACGACCAAGCGAAACTGATGAGGATCGTCGGCAGAGCGATCGAGGAAGGCGGCACTCTGGACCTCCTCGCCCGACGCGTCGTAGAGTCGTCCCGGCTTTCCTTCGCGCGTGACGCCATCGCGCAGGATGTATTTGATGTGCGCACGTGCTGCGCCGAGATCGCCGCCGACGATACGCGTGTAGCGCGCCTTGACGATGACGCGACGACCGCCCGGGGCGATGAGCCCGGCCGCCGCCCGCAGTCCGGTGCCCATGCCGCGGGTCAGAGCTCCTGGCGCGACGTGTCCATTCTGCCGCAACGCACGGGTGCCTTGCCTGCCGGCCTGCCGGAAGACGAGCGCCGCATGCCGCTCGGCACGGGCTTGGCGCGTGTCGCGGATGCGTCCAAGCTTGGGCGCGAACCTGTCTTGCGTCACGTGAAACCTCGTTGGACTCGCTGATCGCATATCGACATGGCGTGAGCCTCACAATCTTCAAGACGGCATCAAATATCGCGCTGATCTCATAAGCGAATATTGATCGGTGGCGTCACGATGACTTTGCCGACGTCGCGCGAAGGCGCACCATTGCGGTGTTCGACGTCCGATCGACGTCAATCCTTTATCTTGATGTCCCGAAATGCCCTCTCAGACTTCCTGCAACTTCCTTTGTTGAGAGCGTTGATGCGTCCGGGCGGAGGATGGGACAGGAACGCGCTGCATGACCTTTCGCGACGATGATGCTGCTGGCAGAGATGCGAAGCCTGAACCGACGCAGACGGCCGATGAGGCGATGCGCGTCGGTGTCGAGAAGGACACACGGAGCCGTGGCGACCATTCCACAGTCCTCGTCCTGCGATGGTCGTGGCGAACACGATCGCACCATCGTCGCTCATGCGGACACTCGGCGATCTGCGACAGCGACGAAGCCAGGTCGTGGCGTAGGCTCTTGGCCGAGAGTGAGAAGCGAGACTGCGGCACACGGGCGTTCGGATTGACGTCAATCCTGACTTCACAGCGTGCCGCCGTGCGACGTGACTTCAGGCAGCGCGGCGCCGTGGTGGGGCGGGCGGGTGGGGGAGGCTGGCGGACGAACGTCGCCACAGAAAGAGCCTCCGCGCCGCGGTGAGCGGCGCGGAGGCGAAGCCCCGCTTAGTCCTGCGGGGTCCAGATCAGCGCGTAGGCGTTGGGATCGGACTGACCGGCCGCTCGGCCGAGGTTGGCGTAGAGCGTCTTGCCGAACTCGGGGGCAGAGATGGAGAGCGAGATGTATTCCTTGCCCGAGGTCTGTCCGATCCGCTGCCAGCCGGCGCCGATCTCGATGCCCTGTGCCATGACGCGGAAGTCCGGCTGGGTCTCGGTCTGCTTGTCGCCGACGGGAAGGATGGCGATCGATGCCCGGAGGGAGAGGGTGCGGAGCTCGCCTTCGTAGCGTCCGTCCTCGCGCTTCGTGACGTAACCGATGGTAGCCATGATGCTGATCCTCACGTTGTTCCGGCGGAGGCCTATTCCGCCGCCGGCGCGTGCAGATCGTGGCGGGCTGGAGCCTGCGGCACCCGTCGGAGCGGAGCTCCGCTACGCGGAGACGGGCCGGAACGCAGTGGAGGACCCGCGCGCAGCGCGGGTTGCCGCTAAGGCGACGCCCGGCACATCGTCGCACAAAGCTTGGCGGGGAAAGGGCCTCCCGGCCACGGCGAGAAGATGGCGGCTTGGCGTTCGGTTCGCAACGGACGAGGCCTCAGCGGAGGCGGCCGCAGCGCACATTCGCTCTCCCGGCAGCGACGCGGAGCTGAGGTATGCGGCTATCCGGGACGCCTTTCGCGTCATGGACTTGGTGGCTGAGGCGCCGGCCAAGAAGCATCGGGCCGAGGGCTCGCAACAGATGCGTTGCTCGATCTTGGGGCAGGAGCGTGCCACGGGCTCCGCGGAAGGGATCGTTACACGCATGTGCCGAGACGCCGGTTCCCCTTTGCCGGCGGCTCGGTCGCGCGATAGAGCCCGACCGCCCGAGATCACGAGATCGAGGGCGGGTCCGCCCAAAGATCGCTGCCGCGAGCTTGCAGTTGAACCGCTTTGACGTCGGGCAAGGGCCGCATGTTACCTTGTAAACTCTCTCGGCGGCGGTCGAACGTTTATCTTGATCTCTCGTCTGCCCTGGTTGGCGTTCTCGCAAGCGCATGGATTCTCTCCTCGAGGATGCGAGAAGTTCGTCCGCGTGTGGGGGGTGGGATTCTCAAGGGATGAACAGCGGTATTGCCGCACCGGTAATCTGTTCACCATCGATGGGGCCGAAGTAGCGACTGTCGAAGCTCTCCGCATGCGCGCCGAGGACGAACACTTGGCCGTCCTGCAGCTGATGACAGCCCTGCCAAACCGGCAGTGGCTTCCCCGCTCGATCGGTGCCTGAAGCGACAACGCCCTGCTGCCTGGAAACCTGCACAGCCTGTCCGCGGCGGCACACCCAATCGCCCTCCGTGGCGGCAATGCGCTTCAGAAGGGGCGTGTTCGGGCCAATGTAGTTGCGCTCCTCGGCGAGCGTCTGCATTGCGCGGGATAGATGGATCACGACGTAGTCACCGACGTGAGGAGGCTTACCGACAACAACGTAAAGCCCGATCGGGACACTTGCGGATCTGTTCCACACCAGGACTGGACGCCCCGGTGCCACGTCAGTGGCCGTAAGCAGACTAATACCCAGCGCTACGAGAAGGCAGGTCCTCACTCGGCCCGGCCGGAGGTTGAGCGCCGTCTCGCACCTTCGGACCAGGCCTTGAGGTCGTCATGGTGATAGACGACACGGCCGCCATGCTTGCGAAAGCGCGGACCTATGCCTTGCCAACGCATGTTGTCGAGCGTGCGCTTCTTTAAGCGAAGATAGGCCGCGGCTTCTTCGACATTAAGAAATGGGGATGCCTGCTCCTCGACCATGCATGTACTCCCGTGAATGGCCAGGCACAGACAATGTGCAGGATCGTGCGCGACGTGGAGTGTCGAGGTGCAGGTGTTCCGATACGCCACCCCCTCTCACAGCAGCTCGCGATAGTCGCCCGCGACCAGCTCCAAGCCGCGCTTCAGCGAACGGCGAATACGATCTTTGAGAGCCGTGCTCGCGCTCCGCCACGCCTCCTTTGTTCTCTCAGCACCGAAAATAACGGTGGCGATATCGCGATAGGTTGCGCGGGCTCGATGGCCATCGAGCGCGATCAGGGCATCTCGCATAGCAAGGCTCGTCGCTGTCCAGTGCCGATCTTCAGAGCGGTCGGTGTTGTGACGGAGGATCTCACTCAGAGTTGCAAAACCATCGCGGGCACACTCGAGGTTCTCAAGACCCTCAACGTGGAAGACGACGCGGGCAGGAGCCACGGCCACTGCCACTCCGTCGAGAATGAGCGAGAGTGTTTGTCTGTCAGACTTGAACCTCAGGAGTTGCAGACCTCTCGCATCGATCATGAGCTGTCGAACACTTTGCAGGCGTGCCAAGCAGAGATCGCAATTTTGCATACGAGTGGCCGTGCCCGACAATGTCAGGGGCAGAGCGTCGGGCGACCAAAAGACATTCGCGGTGGGTGCGGGCTCATTGGGATCGGCGAAAGGAGCAAAGACCCCAAGCCTCAGCTTTACGGCAGCGACGGCGTAGTCTGCATAGAACAATCCCTGTGTGATGCTGGCAAATCTTCTCGCACCGTCCGGCATTCAATCGGTATTCGCGTTGATAATCTGGATTACGGCGTAGCAATTCCCAAGCCCATCCCGACTTTGGCAGAACCCGAACATAATCATACTGGCTGAGAGCCGGCGGCCAGGATGGGCCGACAGAGCACCGCGCCCTAAACGTCAACGGTCTTCCGTGTGTCCACGCGGGCATAATTGTCCCCCCGGGGCGAGCGACAAATCCCCGCCTTTAATGGTTGAACGGTTTGTCCAATGGCGATCGGATGAAAGTCCGAGTGGTCTCGACCGCTCCCCGCGGAATATGGGCATTGTACTGCTGCTTGGCGCGCTGTCCGAAGTTGAGCGATTTTATCATGAATAAATGAAAAACCCTCGTGCCCGGAGGGGGCACGAGGGCGAAGGTGAGAACGTGCCTCCTTATTCTTGGGGGTTCCAGATCAGCGCAAACACGCTGTCATCGTCCTGGCCCGCTGCTCTGCCGAGGTTCGCGAAGAGCCTCCTTGACCCGAACTCCGGAGCAGCGATCGAAAGCGCGACATACTCCTTGCCGGAGGCTGACCCTTGCGAATCCATCCGGCGCCGATCTCGATGCCTTGGACATCACCCGATAATCGGGCTGGTTCGGCGCTTTGTCCAAGACCAGCAGAAGTGCGATCTCGGCGCGGATCGAGAGAGTTCTGAGCTCGCCCTCAAAGCGGCCATCCTCGCGCTTCGTGATAGATCCGATGGTAGCCAAGTGACTGGTTCGTTCTGTTGTCCGGCGAGAGACCTCCCGCCGGCGTGCAGGACCCAGCGCCCGGCTGGCGCCAGAGGAACCACCAGGCTGTAGCGATCAGCGCAGGACCCGAGCCCAAGGTTCTTTTTTGCAGCGTTAGCGCCGCGAGCCGGTCGACAGGGCGGCGGAGAAAAAAAACCGCGTGCGCGCGGGTTTCCTCTCAGGGCGATGCTGGCCGTAGTTGTGCGCGAGAAGAGGCGGGTGTGGGCTGAGCAAACAGCGGAGCGCCGCTTCGGACGCGAAGGCGAGACAGGACCGGCGTCCGCGTGAGGCTATCGCTAGATGCCGCGGATAAGATCTCGCCAGTTCAGCGAGAGAGTTGGGAAGCGTCGGGCGATCGCAAGATGAGCTGGGTTTCGATCCGGACAAAGGATCGGCAAGGTATTTTCGCGCCCTGAATTGAGCCGCCCGGTCGAGGGGGAACCGCTTGTATGTCATTTCGGCTGCGGGTCGGACCGGATGGCGCACGCGCGCCAAATTCTGGGCAGAAAGGCTCACGCTCTCGCCCGCTCGGACCTCAAGTGGGCGCCAGTAGTCTGAGCAGCGAAGCACGCCTAACGTCGTCGGTTGCGACCTCAGCCCATTCTCGCACCATTTGCGTCGTCGTGAGGGGAACCACACCGGCTTGAAGCAATCGATTAACAGCCGGGCTTTGCGAGTGTGGGTCCCAGCTGGGGCAGGCATCCATCAGGATGAACACATCGAAGCCGTCAGCGAGGGCGTAAAGAGCTGCGAACGTGACACTGGCCTCGAGCCAAAAGCCGCAAAGGATGAGGCACGCCCGTCCTTCCCGCGCGAGCGCCGAGCCGATGCCGCTGCTGACCCACAGCGATCCAGCGGCGCCAACAAGGTAGACCCTCGGCTGCGTGGGATCGCAAGGCGGCGCGATCCACTCGCGCTCGTCAACTGTCTCCCCATAGATTGCAAAATATTTTGGTACATTGAGAATGCGAGCCGCCTCCTCGACAAGAGTGTGGCGATCGAAGACTGCTTGATGGTCGTTAACGCGAATGTCCGGACGTTGAACGTTTCGACGCAAGGGGTCAATCAGCAATATGCAGCAATCCTCAGGCTCAAGAAGTGGTGCCATAAGGCCTCCCTCGCGGGCTGTTGAAGATCAGCGACTGTGGAAGATTCGCCGAAATCATGGCGGATGCACGTTTAACCCCTGATCGGGCATAGATAGTCCCTTCCCACGTGACTGTTTCTGTCGAGATGATGAACCCTGAGCGGGCAGCGCCAACACTTTGGGAATTTTCCAGCGTAACTCATCTCCGTCCTCCAAATCTAAGGGAAGTCAAGCGACGCAGATGCCCGCTACCGCGATCTTCTGGAACAGGTGAGGTGATGCGACCGTAGAAGACGGATAAGTCGCAAACTGAGATCTGAAGAGGTCTAGTACAGCCCGGTAGTGCGCGGTTGATTCCCAGACGGCATAGTTCAAATACATCGGATTTTCGCCGATCGCGCGGTGAAGCTGGGATGAGATAAAGCCCGGCTGCTGCTTTATGAGGGAGGCGTCTTCCCGCCAGATGCGAAGGAAGGACGGCTCATCGAGCTTATCGAGCGTAAACACGTTGACCAGCACGATAGGGCCTGCATCGATCCCGAGCTGGCGATCGATCGGAAAGTTGGAATTAAATGGGATTAGCCGCGGCATGGCGTTATTTTCCTTCGTGGATACGGGTTCTGTCGGTGGATTCAAAAATCTGGAAGCGTTCACGTTATGATGTGAAGCGAACGTTTGCCCGGGACACAAGTGCGTCTGACGCGGTGACAAATATTTGCCCGTAGGCATCGGCCCTAAGTCGTGGCGAAGGCAAGACCGCCCGTCCCTTGTGGTCGAACGTGGCGCCGATTGCCGCCAGGATAAGGATGGCGGATAGCCAATGGAGCGAGATCGCCATCGTGCCGTAGCGATTAACCGTGCTCTTAAGCGCCATTATCCATCTCCGATTCCACGCTCGTCGCGATCGACCTCACAGCCGACACGCCATCGTTGCGCGAAGGTGCTATTGGGATAAAGGTGGACTTTTCGAATTCACCGCTCCACATTTGGAGCAATGAGCAATGAATTCCTGAACGATATGGCCTTGTTTGTTGAGGTCGTAAAAGCGCGGGGCTTCCGCGGAGCGGCCGAGGCGATCGGCGTGCCAAATTCCACGCTGTCGCGACGGATCAGTGGTCTCGAGAAGGCTATCGGGCTACGTCTCCTGCATCGCACAACACGCCGCATCGAGCTTACAGAGGCAGGTCAGATCTATTTTGAGCGCTGCCGTCGCATCGTCGAGGAGGCGCGGCTTGCCCACGAGCAACTGGGTGACATGGTGGCGCAGCCGAGCGGTCTATTGCGGGTCTCTCTACCTGTGGATTTCGCCACGATCTTTGTGGCGCCCCACATGGCAGACTTTTGCCGACGTTACCCCGGAATCAGCTTCGAATTCGACCTGACTCCACGACGGGTCGATCTCGTGACGGAGCCCTTCGACGTTGCCGTCCGCATGGGCGAGCAGCCGGATTCCAACCTGATCGCCCGCAAGCTCGCGGAGCTTCCTCGCCACCTCTACGCCTCTCCACACTATCTGAAATCCGTCGGCGAGCCGAAGCGGCCCGAAGATCTGACTCAGCATGACTGCTTGCTTTTCCGGGGGTCGGCCAGCACTTGGACGCTGTACCGGCGGGCTAGAGCAATTGAGGCCCCTGTTGGCGGCCGATTCCGGCTCAACAGTGTCGGGATGATGCAGCGTCTTGCCGGACTGGGCATGGGCATCGCCATCCTTGCCGAAGATATCGTCGGCGAAGACCTGGCCAAGGGCCGGCTGCGCCGTGTACTGACCGACTGGCAAGCGGAGCCGATCTCAGTCTATGCCGTCACGGAAACTCGTCTATTGCCGGCGAAGACGCAGCGCTTCATCGAATTCCTAAGTGAACGTCTCAGGCGGGATTAGGGACGTCATACGTTCCATGCCAGAGCGTCGTGCCTAGTCTAGTTCTGCGCCGCATTAATGGTT
>JBFXEP010000044.1:0-13050 GCA_050179995.1 Hyphomicrobium sp. | reverse complement strand
GGCGCGGGCGATCTCGCTTCTGACGAGCTCCGCCAGCTCGCGGTTGCCGAGCGTGCGGGCGAGCGGGTCGCCGATGCCCGGCAGCGCGAAGCGGCCGGCCTGCCAGGTGGCGGCTGCGATGAGGAGGGCCAAGGCGGCGTTGATCAGGAAGCCGGCGCGCATCCAACCCCAGGCACGGTCCCGCATCATCGCCGCCACGACGAGCACGACCGCGGCCACGTAGGCGGGTGCTGCCCAATTGGCGTGGGCGCGGGAGATGAAGGCCTGCGCCGTGACAATGGCGAGGATCGGCAGCGAGAAGGCGAGCAACAGCTTGTCGGCGGCGGCCAGCTCCCACGGGCGCGAGGCAGCGCGCCACAGGATGACGAGCAGCGCGCCGAAGAGGATGGGGCCGAAGACGCCGAATTGCGACATCACGAACTCGGCCGCCTTGCCCGGATGGAACGGAATGCCCTGCCACCTGGCGTTGTCGGCGGTGTGGGCGAAGGTGACGAAGCCGTTGGTCGCGTTCCAAATCAGGTTCGGCGCGATGAGCGCCACGCCGCCCAGCAGTGCGAGCCAGAGGTGAGGCTCGCGGAGGCGTGTCCGGCGCTCCGGCGCGACGGCAAAATAGAGAGCCGCGCAGAGCACGAAGTAGGCCATCGCGTACTTGGCATTGAGGCCAGCGCCGAGGGCGAGGGCAAGGAGCGCGGCGGCCTGCCACGACGGCGCCGTCATGAGGCGGGCGAACGCTAGGACCGCCAGCGCCCACGCGGCGAGAAGCGGCACGTCGGTCGAGATGATGCCGCTCGACAGCGACACGGCCGGCAGCAGGGCGTAGCCAAGGCCGGCCCAGAATGCGACGCGGCGGTCGTAGAGCTCGGCGGCGATGGCGTAGACCAGGGCGGCGGTGACGGCGTGGAGCAATGTCGAGGGCAGGCGAATGCAGGCCTCGCCGTCGCCGCACACGCTCGTCGCGCCGTGGATGAGCCAGGCGATGAGCGGCGGCTTCGAGTAGTAGCCGAGCGCCAGCTCGCGCGACCAGGTCCAGTACTGGGCCTCGTCCATGTAGAGGTCGGTGCCATTGACGGCGAGGGCGGCAAGCCGGAACGCCGTGATCGCGGCGAGGCATGCGAGGAAAAGGCCGAGGCCCGGCGCGCCCGCGCCTTCCAGCCACGTCAGGCTGCGCGTGCTTGCTCCCTCGGTCACGCCGTGTGCTTCTAGGTCGCGAACATTCATCTCTGCGTCCCCTGACGCATTGGCTCGATTTGAAGCCCGGCTAGAGCCCGGCTGGGCTCGGCCGAGGCCCCGCAGGCGCTCGCCCATCTGCCGTGGCTAGCAGGCAAGTGCGACGGTTCAGCTACCGATCGGCGACAGGCCGATGACAGCGTGACGTCTGCGGCGTCCACGACACGCCTCCGCGAGTTTGCTCATCCGCTGTGCACAGGTTTGCCGACGCGACCATCACGCCTGAGCAGCCGTGCAGCGCTACGCCTGCTTGCGATCGCTTTTGCGACGCCAAGCTTACAGTTGCCTTACAAATCCGAGAGATTGGAAAGGTTGCGGGCCCCGTTTACCAAGGGCGGCAATTGCCGCCCCCGGCAACCTGTGGCAGCCTCGCTTCACAACAGTTCGATAACAACGCTGCGGCGCCACGCGCGACACGACAGCGACAACGTCCAGGGAGGACAGGCGTGGGGCGAAGAGCAGCCTCCGCGGGCTCGTGCGGCATCGGCGTCGCGAGCAGCCGCGCGGCGACGGTGCCGGCCGCGGTCGACGAGCTCAGGGCGCAGCTGGCGGGCGAGTTCCAGCACATTCTGGCGTTCTTCTCCGTCGACTACGATGCGGCGGAGGTCGCGGCCGGGCTCGGCTCCGCGTTCAGCGGCGTCAAGGTGAGCGGGTGCTCGACCGCGGGCGGGTTCGGACCCAACGGACTCATGGAGAACGGCATCCTGCTGGTCGCCTTTCCGCACCGGGGGTTCCACATTCACACGGGCGTCATCGAGGACGTGGCGGCGTTCGGCGTCGAGCGCGCGAGCCAGATCGTGCGCGAGCTCAAGGCGCGTATCGGCATCCGGGGAGACGACAAGCTGCGCGACCGCGTGTTCGGCATCATGCTGGTGGACGGGCTCTCGAACGCCGAGGAGACGCTGGTCGCGGCCGTGCATTGGGCGTTCGGCGACATGCAACTCATCGGCGGGTCGGCCGGCGACGGGCTCTCCTTCCGGCAGACGACGCTCATCCACGACGGGCGCGTGCTCGCACGCAGCGCCCTCCTGATGATGGTCGAGAGCAACCACCCGTTCCGCATCTTCCAGACCTCGAACTTCGAGCCGACGCAGATCAAGCTCGTGGTCACCGCGGCGGATACGGAATGCCGCACCGTCTACGAGCTCAACGCGGAGCCCGCGGCGCGCGAGTATGCGTCCGCCATCGGCTTGCTTCCGGACGAACTCGGGCCGTTCAGCTTCGCCTCCTATCCGCTCGTCGTCAAAGTCGGCGGCGACTACTACTGCCGCTCGATCCGCAACATGAATCCGGACGGGAGCCTGTCCTTCTTCTGCGCCATCGACGAGGGACTCGTGTTCACGGTGGCGCGGCCCAAGGACATGCTGAGCTCGACCGAGCGCGTGCTCGAGGAGCTGGACCGCTCGCTCGGCGGCATCGATCTCGTGCTCGGCTTCGACTGCGTGCTGCGCCGGCTCGACGCCGAGAACCGCCAGATCCACCGGCAGCTCGAGGACCTCTACCGGGGCTATGGCGTGGTCGGCTTCCACACCTACGGCGAGCAACTCAACTCCATGCACCTCAACCAGACGCTGACCGGCGTCGCGTTCGGCTGCCGGGGAGGCGGGCCGTGACGGGAGACGTGCGCTACGGCGCGGCCACGCCGCCCGACGTGATCGAGGAGCTGCAGCGGCGCAATCAGAAGCTCGCCAAGATCAACGCCGCGCTCATGCAGCGCGTCGAGCGGAGCATGGACTATCAGGCCAACGCCTACTCCATGTTCCAGACGGCGATCGGGCTCGAGACGCAGGTGAGGGCGCGCACCGAGGAGCTCAACGCGGCGCTGAACCGGCTCGAGCGCGCCAACGAGCAGCTCACGGGCGCGCGCGACGTCGCCGAGCGGGCGAATCGGTTCAAGACCGGCTTCTTCACCGCCGTAGGGCACGATCTCCTGCAGCCCTTGCACGCGGCGCGGCTTTCGCTGTCGGCGCTGGCGGAGATCCATGACGACCAGCAGAACCGGCGGCTGATCGGCCAGGTCGACCATGCGCTTTCGACCATCGAGGAGCTTCTACGCACCATCCTCGATCTCTCGAAGCTCGAGTCGGGCGCGCTCAAGCCCTCGCTGCAGGCGGTCGACATTGCGGAGCTGTTCCGCAGCGTGGTGGTCGATATCGAGCCCATTGCGCGCGACAAGGGCCTCGTGCTGACGCACCGCGGGCTCGATGTCGACGTGGTCTCCGATCCCCTGATGCTCCAGCGCATGCTGCAGAACCTGCTCGTCAACGCGGTGCAGTACACCGACAGGGGGCGCGTGCTGCTTGCGGCGCGCAAGGTGGCCGGACAGGTGCGGATCGACGTGTGGGACACGGGTCCCGGCATCGCGCCTCAGGAGCAATCGAGGATTTTCGACGAGTTCCATCGCGGCGCGGCGGGGCTCAGGTCGCGGGCCGGCGGGTTCGGCATCGGGCTGGCCACCATCTCGCGCATGAGCGAGGCGCTGGGGCACCGCGTCGCGCTCTGCTCGGTGGTCGGGCGGGGCACGCGGTTCTCGGTGTTCGCCCCGCTCTCGCCCGAGAGAAGCCCGGTGCGGCAAGCCCCGCGCGGTCCCAGGGCGGCGGCGCGCGCCTACAGCCTCTCGGCCGTCAAGGCGCTCGTGATCGACAACGACGAGGGAGTGCGCGAGGCCATGCGGGCGCTGCTCGACCGGTGGGGGTGTGAGGCGCGCATCGTTGCGGGGCTCGGCGAGATCGATATCCTGATCGCGGACGAGCCGGATTTCCGCCCCGACATCATCCTCGCCGATTTCCATCTCGACGGAGGCGAGCAGGGCCTCACGGCAGTGTCGAGGCTGCGGCGGGCGCAGGGGAGACCCATCCAGGCCGTGGTGATCACCGCCGATCATGCGCGGGAGACGGCGGAGGCGGTCGAGGCGGCGGGATGCGAGATCCTGCTCAAGCCCGTGAAGCCCGCGGAGCTGCGCGCCCTCATCACGCATCTCATGGGCTGAGAGGTGGTGCTGCGGCGCCTCAGGTTTTCTTGACCGCTTCCCTGTCGGCGGCTCCGGCGATGACGGCGTCGAAGTCGAGGCGCGACACCGCGATCACGGCCTGCGTGCGCGAGACGACGTTGAGCTTGCGCATGATCTCCGAGACGTGCGCCTTGATGGTCGTCTCGCCGACGCCGAGCTCGTGGGCGATCTGCTTGTTCAGCATGCCCTGGCGCACCATCTGCAGCACACGGAGCTGCTGGCGGGTGAGGGACGCGACACGGGTGGCGACGTCGGCTTCGCGCGAGGGT
Source organism: Hyphomicrobium sp. (assembly GCA_050179995.1). Lineage (GTDB taxonomy): Bacteria > Pseudomonadota > Alphaproteobacteria > Rhizobiales > Hyphomicrobiaceae > Hyphomicrobium_C. The sequence goes on along the minus strand of JBFXEP010000044.1, from coordinate 8,544 downwards.
ACGCCGACCGCATCCGGCGGCACGTAGCCTTTGGGCAGCACGACGAGGCCCGCCATCACGTCCTGGATCGCCTCGGCGAGGTCGCGCTTCCTGACCGATTTCGAGATGTAGCCCGCCGCGCCGCAGGTCATGGCCTCGTGGACGATGCGCGGATCCTCATGCGCGGAGACGACAAGGATCGGCTGCTTGGGCCTCGCGGCGCGCAGCGCGATGAGCCCGTCGAAGCCGCGCGTGCCCGGCATGGTGAGGTCGAGCAGGAGCAAATCGAAGGGCGCCTGGCTCGCGAGCGCCTCCTGCGCCGCCTCGATGGACTGGGCCTCGACGACCTCGGCTGCGGGGTAGGCGGATTGAATGGCGAGCTGAAGAGCCTCGCGAAAGAGGGGGTGATCGTCGACGATCAAGAACCTGACCGTCATCCCTGGCGTCTCCGGAGGCGTCTCGCGGCCTCCCGCCCTATGGCTTGCGACATCGTTGTGTCGATCACGTTGGAACCCGTGTGGCGTCTCCCTGAACGAAGTTGAGACCCAGCTCAAGGGCTTGGCAAGAGGAAAAGGGCGGAACTGGCGGGTGCCGTCCGGGCGCGCGGGCGGATGCTCGCGACATGCTTAAATTCACGGGGCCGTCATCGGGGCAAGCCGCCTTTATTTCCATTGGCTTGCCTTGCTCGTCTCAGGTCTTGCTCAAACTTGGAAACACGGGAAGCCTTGTCTATAGTGCGCCGCGTCAGGGGGCGGTCGGGGGGCCCGATCCGGCACGGCGGCAGCGGCATCATGCCTTGGCTGCGTCAGCGGGTGCGCCTCTGCTTGCCGAAAGCATGCAGCGGGCCAAGAGATAGGGGTGGGGATGAGGTGCAATCCTTCGCGATGGCTTTGGGGTCTCATTCCCGTCGCGATGCTGAGCTGGGGGACCTTTTACCGGGAACGTCCTCATGTCGAGGCGGATCTCACGGTGCGCGCGACGGAAGCGCTGCGCGCCGCCGGCCAGTCGTGGGCGAAGGTCGCCGTGACGGGCCGTGAGGCGGTCATCACCGGGCGCGCCAAGAAGGACGGCCAGGGGAAGGCGGCGCTCGACGTCGTGCGCGGGGTGTGGGGCATCCGCACCGTGCAGCTCAAGACCGATCTCGCGGGTGCGGGGTCGGCACCGGTGGCGGTCGGGCCGCAGATAACGCCGGAAAAGGCGGCGGAGGCTGCGCACCGCAAAGCCGAAGCCGCGGCCAAGGCGAAGCGGGAGGCCGAGGAAGCCGCCGCGAAGACAGCTCAAGCCGAAGCCGAGGCGAAGGTGGCCCAGGAGCGCAAGGCCAGGGAGGAAGCGGAGGCTGCCGCCCGGGCGAAGCAGGAGGCGGAGGCCGCTGCTGCCGCCGAAGAGGCCAAGGCTGAGGCCGAAGAGCGCGCCGCCGACCTGGCCAAGGAGCAGACCGCAGCCGCCATCAAGGCCCAACAGGACGCCGAAGCTGCTCTCAAAGCCAAGGAAGAGGCGGAGGCCGCTGCTGCCGCGAAGGCGCAAGACACCGAGGCCGCGTCCTTGAAGGCGCGCGAGGAGGCCGAAGCGCTCAAAGCAAAAGAGGACGCAGAAGCCGCTGCGGCTCAGAAGGCCAAGCAGGAGGCCGACATGGCGGCCGAGGCCAAGGCCGATGCCGAAGCCAAGGCTGCCGCCGAAGCCGAGGCTCAGGCGAGAAAGGTCGCCGAAGAGGCTCAGAAGCGCAAGACGACCGCGGAGACGGAAGCCTGCGAGAAGCGCCTCGCGGAGGCTGTCCAGCAGGGCATGATCCTGTTCAAGCGCGCGAGCGCCGACATCGACTCCAAGAGCTCGGCGACGATCGGCAGGCTCTCGGAGATCATCAAGTCGTGTCCGGGCGCCCGTGTCGAGGTGGAAGGACATACGGACGCCGAGGGCACGGACGAGCGCAATCAAAGGCTGTCGGACCGGCGCGCACGCGCCGTTCTCAATAGTCTGGTGCATGCCGGCGTGGCGGCCGATAGGCTGACGGCGGTCGGCTACGGGGCGAGCCGTCCGGTGGCGCCGAACGACACCAAGGCCGGTATGGCGCGCAACCGGCGCATCGAGTTCAAGGTATTCACGGATTGATCGAGGGGTTGGGGGACGGCCATGGACTATCTGATCGTGAAGCTGTTCTGGTACTTGGCGGCGTCGTTCGCCGTCGGCCTCGTCGTCGGTTGGATCAGTTGCGGACGGGCTGAAGACTAGCCTCCCCGGGGGGGACGAGCGCGGTCTTGAGGAGGAGTTGGGGCGTATGACGATGCTGCTCATGCAGACTTTTCTGCTGATGCTGGGGGCCTTCCTGCTCGGCGCCTCGCTCGCGTGTCTGATCCGGCGCGGAACCTCGGCCGGAGCCGTAGAAGCGGCGGCGGGCGTCGCGGCGGGCTCTGGCATCGGCGCGGCCCTGCCGGCCGCCACGGCGAAAGCCGCCGAAACCAGCCGGTTCGAACGGGCGCTGGTCGGCACCGCAGGCGGCGCCGTGCCGCCGGTGTTCCAGCCGGGAGCGCCGGTGATCGAGGTGCAGCCGAAGCCGGTCGCCGAGGCGCCGCCGGCGCCGCGTGCTCCGCAAGCCGCTCCTGCGCCCGCGCCGGCCCCTCGGCCCGCGCCTCAGCAAGCCGCACCCGCACCTGCTCCTCGACCCGCGCCCGCGGCGGTCTCGACGCCGCCCGAGCGCGTGGCAGTGCCCACCACGGCTGAATCGGCCGAGCCGGTTTCGCAACCGCCACAGCCGCGTCCGGCTTCCGAGCCTGCCGGCGAGAGCTATGCGCAGATCGCGGCGGCGCAGGCCGCGGCCGCGCTGGCTGTTGCGAAGGCAAGACAGGCCGCAGCCGATGCGGTCGCGAGCCCGCCGAAGGACGACGCCGGGGCCGTTGAGGCGCAGGACGAGGGAGGCGAGACCCGGTTCGGAACGCCGGTGGCTTCGACTCTGCTCGCGCCGGAGTCCGGGGAGGCGGTCGACGATCTCACGCGTATCCGCGGCATCGACTTCGAGCTCAAGGAGCGCCTCGTCCGCTACGGCATCCATCGCTTCTCGCAGATCGCGGACTGGTCCGAGGACGACGTGCGCGGCGTCAATCAGACGCTCGGATTCGACGGACGCGTCGAGCGCGAGGCCTGGGTCGAGCAGGCGCGCATCCTGGCGGCGGGCGGCGTGCCCAGCATCGCGCCGGCCCGGCCGCAGCCGGCGGCCGTCGAGCCGGGTCCGGTCAACGGCGACAGGCTGCACCGCATCATCGGCGTCGATCCCGAATCCGAGGCGCTACTGCGCGCCAACGGCGTGACGCAGCTCGAACACATCGCCGCCTGGAGTGCGGCGGACGTGGCGCACTTCGAGGGGATCATCGGCCAGCCGGGACGCATCGCGCACGAGAGCTGGGTCGAGCAGGCGCTGTTCCTCACGGGCAAGGCGCCGCCGGCGCCGGAGCTCGAGCCGGCGGAGGATGCGGCGGCGTCCGCGTCGCTCAGCCAGGCGGCGGCAGCGGCGGCGAGCTATGCGCCGCTGCGCTCGGTGCGTTCGGAAGCCTTGCGCGGCGAAGGGTATACGCCCGGCCCGGCGGGTGCCGTCGACGATCTCAAGCGCATCCGCGGCATCGGCGTGCTGATCGAGAAGAAGCTCTACTCGCTCGGCGTCACCGCCTACGAGCAGGTGGCGAACTGGACGCGCGACGACATCGACCGCATCAGCCAGGTGCTCGACTTCAAGGGCCGCATCGAGCGCGAGAACTGGGTCGAGCAGGCGCGCATCCTGGCGTCGGGCGGACAGACGGAGTTCTCGCGGCGCGCGGATCGCGGCGAGGCTTAGTATTCAGTCGAGCTGCGAGGGCATGGGGATACGTGTCTGGATCCCGGCCTTCGCCGGGATGACGTTTTTGAGTTGATGTCGGCATCCATGGAAGAGACGTCACCCCGACGTCATGGCGGAGCCATGCTTCGCATGGACGGTCGGGGTCCAGATACTTTTGGGATTGGCATTGACCTCTCCTGGACTCGGAAAAGCCTAAAGTTTCCAGCCGGAGTGGATGGCGGCGATGCCGCCTGTCAGGTTGCGCACGGAGACGCGCTCGAAGCCCGCCTCGCGGATCAGCCCGGCGAACGCCTCTTGGTTCGGAAAACGGCGGATGCTTTCGACGAGATAGCGGTAGGGCTCGGCCGAGCCGGCCGCGATCCTGCCGAGGCGCGGGATGACCTCGAAAGAGTGGAAGTCGTAGAGCCGGTCGAGCAGCGGCACCCGGCACTCGGAGAACTCGAGGCACAGGAAGCGGCCGCCGATCTTCAAGACGCGATAGGCCTCGCGCAGCGCGGCGTCGATGTGGGTGACGTTGCGGATGCCGAAGGCGATGGTGTAGGCGTCGAACGCGCGGTCGGGGAAGGGGAGCGCCTCGGCGTTGCCCTGGGTCAGCGAGATGCGCGCGTCGAGCCCCTTGGCCGCCACCTTCGTGCGGCCTTCCTCCAGCATCTCGGGGCTGATGTCGGCGAGCACGGCGGTGGCGTTCGGCCCCGAGGCCTCGGCATAGCGGATGGCGATGTCGCCGGTGCCGCCCGCGACATCGAGGAGGCGGAACGGCTGATCGTTGCGCGGGGCGCCGATCATGGCGACGAAGTCCGCCTTCCACAGCCGGTGCAGCCCGCCCGACATGAGATCGTTCATGAGGTCGTAGCGGGAGGCGACGGAGGAGAACACGCCGTTGACGAGGCCCTGGCGCTCGTCCTCTGGAACGGAGCGGAAGCCGAAGCTCGCGGTGCCCTCGTTGCTCTGGTCGTGGGTTTCGTTCGTCATGCGGTGCCTTCGACAAAGTGCAGTGCCCCCTCACCCGCGCAGCTGCGCCGCGCGACCTCTCCCCAGTGGGGAGAGGTGAGAGGGCGGAGTGTCCTCCTTGACCTCTTCCCGGTGGGGAGAGGTCGGAAGCGATCGCAAGATCACTTCCGGGTGAGGGGGGTTAGCTGGCTCGACCTTAGACGGAATGGGGTGCATGCGCCAACGGCTCGGAGAAGACCAGCAGCTCGTGGGGCGTTTGGTTAGCGAGGTAGTCGCGCACCGCCTCGGCCAGCACGGGGGCGAGCAGGAAGCCGTTGCGATGCGCGCCGTTGACGAAGATGTGCGCGCCGCCGTCGCGGATCTCGGCGCGCGGCAGGTTGTCAGGGAAGGCGGGGCGGACGCCGGCGCCGGTCTCCAGGATCTCGGCCTCGGCGAAGGCGGGGTGGAGCGCATAGGCGGCGCCCAGCAGCTCGAGGGCGGAGCGCACGGTGATGGCGCCCTGATCCTCGCTCTCGATCACGGTCGCGCCGACCACGAAGCGGCCGTCGCCCCACGGCACGACGTAGAGCGGGTGGCGGGGGTGCAGGAGGCGCACGGGACGGGCGAGGCGGATCTCGTGCGTGCGCAGGAGAAGGCGCTCGCCGCGCACGCCGCGCAGATTCGGCAGGTCATGGGCGGCGGCCATGCCGCGGCAGTCGACAACGACATCGGCGGCGGAGGGCGAGGTCCACGCGGCGCCCAGCTCCAGCGTTGCGCCGGCGGTCTCCGCGGCGTCGAGCAGGAACGTGAGTGCGTCGGGCGTCGCCATGTGCGCTTCGCCGGGGAAGAAGAAGGCCTGCGAAAAGCGGCCGGCCAAGTCCGGCTCGAGACTTGCCAATGCGTCCGCATCGAGCGTCACCGGCGGGGAGGTGACGCGGGCGAAGTGCGCCGCCTCGGCGTGATCGCGCGGGGCGGCGACGACGAGGCTGCCGGCATTGACGAGGCGCGGGTACGTGTCGCGCCAGAGGGCGAGGCCGTGCGTGCCGAGCGTCCTGATCTCGGGCGCGGTCTCGCTCTCGCAGCCAGGGGCGAGCATGGCGCCGGCGAAGCGGCTCGCGCTCTCGGCGAAGGGCGCTTTGCTTTGCTCGACGAGGCGCACGCGGTGGCCGGCGCGCGCGAGCGTCAGGGTTTGCCAGAGGCCGAGGATTCCGGCCCCGACCACCGTGATCTCGAGCGGGGCCGCCCGCCCGCTTCCAGTCTCGTGCTCAATCGCCAAGGGCCAATCCTTCGCGGCGCGGATCGGCCGCGCCTTCGAGAACGCCGTTGCGGCGGGCGACGACGTGCAAGCCGGAGTTCATGAGGTCCGGTGTCACGGCATGCCCATAGCTCTTCAGCATGAGGGCCTGCCAGATTGTGGACCAGCCGAATTCCAGCTCCACGGGTCCGCCCGTGCTGCCGAAGTTGGGGAGGTCGACGGCGGACTGGGCGTCGAGCTGCCAGTCGAGCATGCCGACCAGCGCCTTGACCACGAACAAGATGATGCGGCCGCCGCCCGGCGAGCCGAGCGCCGCGAAGAATTCGCCCTTGTCGTCGAAGACGATGGTGGGGGACATGGAGCTGCGCGGGCGCTTGGCGGCGCCGACGCGATTGGCGATCGGCTGGCCGGAGGCGTCCTCGGGCCGGAAGGAGAAGTCGGTGAGCTGGTTGTTGAGCAGGAAGCCCGAGGCGAAGAGGCCCGAGCCGAACGGTCCCTCGATGGTGGTGGTCATGGCAATGGCATTGCCGTCCGCATCGACGACCGATAGGTGGCTCGTGCCGGCGCGCTCGATGGTGGCGTCGCTGCCGAAATGCGTCGCGTCGGCCTGTGGCGGCTCGCCAGGCGTGGCGCGCGGCATGACCTTCGCCGGATCGATGAGGGCGCTGCGCGTCGCGAGATAAGCGGGATCGAGGAGGCCCGGCGGCACGGGGATGAAATCGGGGTCGGCGAGGTAGCGGTCGCGGTCGGCGTAGGCCAGGCGCTCGGCTTCGGCGACGAGGTGCAGGGCGGGGGTGCGCATGGCGTCGTGCGGCGTCGTGCCGAGGTCGAAGCGCTCGATCAGGGCCAGGGTCTGGGCCACGGCGATGCCGCCCGAGGACGGCGGGCCCATGCCGCAGACGCGGCGCTTGCGGTAGGCGGTGCAGACCGGCTCGCGCATGCTCACGGCGTAGCCGGCGAGATCGGTCAGCTCGAGATCGCCGGGTGTCGCGTCGCCCTTCACGGCGGCGACGATGCTCTCCGCGATGGGGCCTGCATAAAACGCGTCGGCGCCGCCTTTGGCGAGGGCTTCGAGAGTCGTGGCATAGGCCGGATTCGTGAGGCGGTGACCCATTGGGAGCGGGCTGCCGTTGCTGTCGAAGAAGTAGTGCTCCGCCGCGGGCGAGAGCGCGGAGTCGCCGAACCAGCGCAGCATGAAGTAGAGGCGGCTCGAGATCTCGAAGCCCTCGCGGGCGAGCTTCATGGCGGGCTCGAACAGCCTGGCCCAGGGCAGCTTGCCGTGGCGCTTGTGGGCGTACTCCATGAGCCGCACGAGGCCCGGCGTGCCGACGCTCAGCCCCGAGCGGACGGCGGCGTCGAAATCCATCGGCTTGCCGCTGTGCATGAAGCGGCTGGGGGTCGCGGCGGCGGGTGCGGTCTCGCGGCCGTCATAGGCGAGGAGCTTCTTCTCGCGGGCGTCCCAGTGCAGGAGGAAGGCGCCTCCGCCGAGGCCGGACGATTGCGGCTCGACGAGGCCCAGCACGAGCTGGGCGGCGATGGCGGCGTCGGTGGCGGAGCCGCCCAAGCGCAGCATCTCTCGGCCGGCCTCGGACGCGAGCGGGTTGGCGGTCGAGATCAGGTATTTGCGCGAGACGGCGAGGGTTTTTTCCTGGCGCCCGCTGCCGGCCTCGGGCTCGAGCTGGGCACGCGGAATGTCCTCGGCGGAAGCGGCGGCGAACGGTGCGCAGGCCGCGAGCAGGGCGAGCGCGACGGCCGTCACTTGCGATATGCGACTCGGCTGCGGCCGGCTCGATGCATGCGTCGCGCAATTCTGAGGCGTGATCACCCGCGGCCCTCCGGCACAGGGCCGCCGCCGGCCCTCGTTACCGTTCTATGGGGTGACCGCAGGAATGCAATTCTTCTGTTCCGCTTGTGCGTCCACGCATGATGGTTGCGAGGCGCGCGGGGGATGGCGCCAGCCCATGGATACGCGACGGAACGCGGGCTGGCGCCACCAAACCCTGCAACGAAGCCTTTGCGGCCCAGGGACGCGTGGGATGCGGGCGGGGGAGCCGCATCCACAAGGGTCAGGGGATTTGGTACGCAAACTGACCAAGCAGGGAACGCATACGCACGACGCACGGACGCAACTGACGCACACACAACACCAGGGCACGCGGCGCGCAGACCCAACGCACTTGCCGGCCGCAACGTGCCACCTACATCTTGAGCAGCCGACCCTCCGGCGCAGCGCTCAGGAGACCCGTTATGCCCTCCGACTTTGTTCTTTTTTTGTTCTCACTAATTTTGGGCAGCCTGTCAATCGGCTTCGCATTGGCGATGCCTATCAAACTCCCGTACCGCCTCGCAAATCGGCAAGCGTTGCTGCGCTGCATCGGTCATTCTCGAAGTCGCGCCACGGGGCGCAACATGACGCGAGTGTGACCGCCCTGCTCTGCCGCGGAAATTGTGTCCGGTTTATACGAGCCCTTCATTCTTGACGGCTCAACATGTGGTGACGGGCGGGAAGCCTGAGGGAACTTGCTTCCCCCTTCGAAATTACACAGCGGGAGTTCTG
>JBFXEP010000043.1:0-13057 GCA_050179995.1 Hyphomicrobium sp. | reverse complement strand
GCATCCAGTTCCTCACCTCGCACTACCTCGAGTACGGCGTCGAAGCCGCCGGCCGCAAGCTCAGGACGGGCGAAGCGCAGAAAGCCGGCATGACGCTCAACGGCTTCCGCCAGCTCTTCTGCGAGGAAACGAGCGTCATCCTCGCCTGCGATACGCGCCTCGTGATCCACATCAAGAGCAGCGAGACGTTCGCCGGGCTCATGCCGGTGCCGGCCTGCGTGACGAACGGGGCGCTCACGCCCTCGACGGGCAGCGGCGGCGACAGCATCCGCACCCAGTCGGGCGGCGCCAGCAACGCCGTGGTCGTGACGGCCTGCTACGACTGGGAGTTCGGCCGTGCGCTCTGGGGCAAGATTTGGGATTTCCTGTCGCCGACGCCGCCAACGGAGCAGGGGTTGACCGTTCTCTCGGCCGCGACGGCGTTTCGATCGGAGCCTTTCGAATGAGCCCTCAGACCTCCATGCTTCCGGTGCCGGCACCAGCGCGCCGGGCTGCTCTTCGCGTGGCGCGCATCGCGCGACGCGTGGGCAAGGCGTTTGCGGGCGACACGGCAGGCCTGGCGGCTGTCGAGTTCGCCATGGTCACGCCCGTTTTGGTGCTGATGCTGGTGGGTGCGGTGGAGATCACGCGGGCGGTCTCGATCGACCGGCGCGTGAGCGTCGCCACCAACATGATCGCCGACCTCGTTGCGCGTGAGACGAAACTCACGGGGGACGACGTGCGCGCCATCTATGACGTCGCCGAGCGGGTCATGAGTCCTTACGACGCGGCGCCGCTCACCCTGTCGATCATCCCGGTGATGGCGTCGGCCAACAATGCCAGCCAGACGCTGGTCTATCCGGGAACGACAAACCGGCCCTCCTATCATGGTGGAAACGTGCCGGCCAAGTGTCAGAGCTACACACTCGCCAACGGCATGCTCGAGGCGAACGAGAGCGTCATCGTCGTGGAAGGGAACTATACCTTCACGCCGCTGTTCACGGGTTATGTGATGGGCAGTCAGGACTGGAGCAAGACCGCCGTCGCGAAGCCGAGGAAGTCGATGTGCGTGGCGTTCGACGGCGACACGTGCACGACCACGTGCTTCGCCTCCTGATCCGCACCCCTTTCCTGGTCCGCCAATGGACGCTCCGTTGGCGCGCAGCCTAGGACATTGCAGTATCGTACAACATTCAGTATGCTGTCACGGAGTGGGGATGTGGGGCCTCGCTTGGAATTGTGCGGCTTGCGGAACATTCCACGTTCCTCGTCGGTTTGTTGCCTTGGTCGGCTGCGTTGCGAGGTCCTGTGTCGGGACGCAAACAGGGGGCAGCGGGGAGTTCAGCGTCTTCGGCGGATTGCTGCGTTCGCGCGGCATCGTGCGCTATTGTCGAGTGAGCCCACCCGCGGCTGTTGTTCTTTAGAGCGCGAGAGACTGGACTTATGGGACGTCGATCTCTTCACACCGCCGAAGAGTTGCGCGAGCTGATCATCAGCGCCTCGACCGAGTTGATCCAGGAATCGGGGCTCGGCGGGCTTTCAGCCCGGGAGATCGCCCGGCGGATCAACTACTCTCCGGGGACGCTCTATAATTCGTTCGAGAACCTGGACGATCTGGTGCTCACAATCGAGGGCAGGCTCCTCGACGACCTGCTGGAGGCGTTGTCGGCCGTCCCAAAGGGCGGAGACCCGCGTGAGCGGGTCCACCGTCTCGCGGCGCGCTATCTCAGCTTCGCGGCCAACAACCCCAAGCTGTGGAATCTCCTGTTCGAGCACTACATTTCCAATGCTCAGGGCGTTCCCGACTCCTACCGGCAGAAGTTCGAGGCGCTCTTGGAGAAGGTCGAGGACGCGCTGCGCCCGCTCGCCAGTGGGCTCAGCTCGGACGAGATCAAGCGTTCCGCGCGCGTGCTCTGGGCCGGTGTGCACGGCCTTTCGTCGCTGTCGGCCGCCGACAAGCTGTCGGTGATTGACGCGGACGATGCGAGCGTGCTGCTCGACGACCTCGTGCGCAACTACCTTGCCGGATTTGAGAGAGCGCGCTCGGCCTGAGGCGCGCCCGCGCACCCCGTATTTTGAGACTATTGAGCGGGCGCGGCGGCGGGAGGCCGCTCGGCGGGAGCTGCCGGGGCCGGCGCCGCGGCGGGAATTGCGCCCGTCGTGATCGGATCGGCAGGCGGCGCTTCGGCGATCGCGCCCGGTACGCGGACAATACCGAACCAAGTCTCCTTCGGGAGCATCTTGTCGTTGAGACCCGCCCACATGTCACGCGACGAGAGGCCATTCCAGAACGCGCTCGGGGACGGTGCCAGCCAAAGCGCAAGCAGCAAGGCGCACGTCATGGCGGCCGTGGCGTAGGGATGGCGGCGATCGACGAGCTTCAGCGCGGTGCCGAAGGATGTCTTGAGGCGGATGTCCTCGACGTCGACGGAATAGATCTCGTCCAGCAGAAGATGGACCAGGAAGCCGATGAACATGAAGCCGCCGGCGAGCCAGGCGACTCCGGCATGGCGGTCGAGCACGTTGCCGAACACGACGGCCGTCGCGGCGGCCGAGAACAGCCCGGCGAGGATCGAGTGCCAGATGCCGCGATGGACGGCCAGGTGGTGGAACGCCGAGTGAAGGCCGTAGCGGACGAGGGCCAGGGTGCCGAGCCAGAGCGTCAGGAGCTCGACCACGGAGAAGCGATCGGCGACGGAGAAAAGCACCGCGAAGGAGAAGAAGATGGCGAGCCCGGCGAACATGGCCCGGCTCGGGCGGCTCGCCTTGAGGTCGATGTCGGGGAGCACGGAGCCCAGCACGCCGGCCATGGTGACGGGGATGAGGTTCTCGGGCGCGATGACGTCGGCGGCCAGCGTCAGCGTGGCGAGGGATCCGGCGACGACGGTTCCGACCGCGATGTGGGTGGTGAAGTTCGCCATGGCGTGGGCTCCTCAATCCGAGGCTGTTGCGCCGCCTAGCAATGTCGCGGCGCGGGTGTCGCCCCTTGGGACCAGATTCTCGCCATGGCGGGGAGGGCGACGGAGCCTCATGGGTGTGGATAACGGCGCACGCTGACGGCCGGGCGGCGCCGAGACGCCGCACCTCGAAGGGTGGCGCTCGCGGCGGAACTCTGGCAGGAAGCCGGCGAAGCTCCGGTTGTCGAACGCGAATGAGGCCCGCTCGCTTGGCGTCGTCCTGGTCAGATCCCGGCTCCGCGCGCACGCTGCACCTCGTCGCCGCGGGCAGTATCGCGATCGCGCTGGCGGTGATGGCGCTCAAATACGTCGCCTACCTGGTGACGGGCAGCGTCGCACTCTATTCCGACGCGCTGGAAAGCATCGTCAACCTGGTGACGGCGGTGGCGGCGCTGCTCGCCGTCAACATCAGCGCGCGCCCGGCCGACCGACAGCACCCCTTCGGCCATCACAAGGCCGAGTACTTCTCGGCCGTGCTCGAGGGCGTGCTGATCGTGGTCGCCGCCATCCTCATTTTCCAGGAAGCCTACGTGGCTTTCGTTGCGCCGCGCGCCATCGAAGGGCTCGGCGCGGGCGTGGCCGTCAGCGGGCTGGCGACGGCGATCAACGGCGGCTGGTCGCTGTTCCTCATGCGGCGCGGGCGGGCGCTGAGGTCGCCGGCGCTGCTCGCCGACGGCTGGCATCTTATGACCGATGTGATGACATCGCTCGGCGTGCTGGCGGGGCTGGCGCTGGCCTGGATCACGGAGCTCGCGGTGCTCGATCCGCTGCTGGCGGTGCTGGTCGCAGGCTATATTCTCTGGAGCGGGTCCAGGATCGTCATCTCGTCGATGAGCGGCCTCATGGACGAGGCGGCTGACAGTGATATCCAGGAGCGAATCCGCAAGGCCATCGAGCGCAGCGGGGCGGGTGCCCTCGAGGCGCACGACGTGCGCACGCGGCAGGCGGGGCGGGCGATTTTCATCGAGTTCCATCTCGTCGTGCCGGGATCGATGACGGTCTATGCCGCGCACGAGATCTGCGACCGCCTCGAGGAGGCGCTGGAGGGGGAGATCGAGGGCTCCGAGGTCGTCATTCACGTCGAGCCCGACCACAAGGCCAAGGACCATTCCAAGGGCACGATCCCGCTTTAAGTTGGTGAATGGTTTCGTTCGCGTCGCGATTGCGTTTTGGCCTTTTGACGGAACCGATGATTAACGCTTCGCAGCGACAGGGCGGCGAGCGGCCCGTGGCCTGTTCCGCGGGGAACAGCGTTGCCTCCGCGCAGGTGGTCGTGTCGGTGCTCAAAGGTCCGCGCGCACATGCGAGGCGCGCTTTAGAGATCGTCGGTCGTCTGTTATAGTCGGGAGCAGGTGATCGCCGCACTCGAGGCTCGGCGGGACCACCCTTGCGCAGCTCTGGCTGCGCCGCGGGCGGCCCGCGGGCTCAACGGAAGGTGACTGTCATGAACGCTCCTTCTCTCCCGGCAAGCCTTTCTCTCCCGGCAAGCCTGTGCATCCTCATGCTCGCGGCTTCGGGCGCCAGAGCCCAGTCCCTCGAGCCCGTGGGCGAGGCGCTGGTGGTCGTCAACCTGGTGACGGCCGAGTACAACCGCGACACGCGCTCGCTGCAGGCCAGCGATCGCGTGCATCAGGACGAGACCATCGAGGTCGGTCTCGACGCGTCGAGCGAGATCAAGCTCGACGACGACACCAAGCTGGCGCTCGGCGCGGGCTCGCGGCTTACGCTCGACAAGTTCGTCTACGACCCCAAGAAGTCGAACGGCTCGATCGTGCTCGACCTCATGAAGGGCACGTTTCGCTTCATGACCGGGGTCGCCGCCAAGCCGACCTACGTCATCAAGACGCCGGCCGCGTCGATCACGGTCAGGGGCACGATCTTCGACGTCTACGTCGAGGACAACGGGCAATCGTGGCTGCTGCTCATCGAAGGCGCAATCCAGGCCTGCAACGCGCGCGGCCAGTGCCAGACGCTCGACGAGCCGGGCAAGCTGATCCGCATCACGGGGGACGGAGACGTCGGCAAGCCCGTCAAATGGGCGTCGCTGCAAGACAAGGGCGACACGCCTTTCGACAACGCGTTCCCGTTCGTGGTCAAGGCGCCGAGCATCGATCCGACGCCGATCCTGACGCGCGACGTGATCATCGGCACCTACAGCGACGACAAGGACAAGGGTGACCAGGACGTCGAGAAACCGAAGGGCAAGCGCGATACGGCCAAGCCTCCCAAGAAGAAGCGCGAGCAGTCGACGCAGAAAAAGACCAAGAAGAAGCGTACGGCCAAGAACACCGATGACGACAGCAACATCGTGAGCGGAATGGACATCGTGATCGGCATCGGCGGCGGGATCGGGCGCGGACGCGGTCACAAACACGACGGCGGCGGCATGGGCAACTACGGCGGCCGCAGCATGAAGGGGCGGTGACCCGGTTGCCGCCCGCGCGTCAGGCCTGATCGCGCCGGTCGTAGTGGTCGAGCAGGCCGTCGACCGGGAGCGCCGCGGGGCAGGCCGTCGCAAGGTCGCGAGCGGCGGCGCGGCAGGCGGCGATCTGCAGCGTGGTGGCGGCCGTGTCACCGGCGGCGATGTGCTTCATGAGGGTCGCGTAGGCGGTCGCGAGCGTCAGGAACGCAGGGGAACCGGCGACCGTCTCGTCGCCGATGAGGGCGAAGAGGCGCTCCGGCCGCTCCTTGCCGCGCAGCCGCGCCGCCGTGTCGATCTCGAGGAATGCGAAGGCCGGCGCCCCGCTCGCGGTGTGCTCGCCGGCGATGACGGGCGCGCCGTAGGTCTTGGTCGCACCTTCGATGCGCGAGGCGACGTTGACGGCGTCGCCGAGGACCGAATAGTCGAAGCGCTGGGGCGAGCCGACATTGCCGACGCAGCAGCGTCCGGTGTTGAGCCCGATGCCGATGCGCACGGGCTCGCGCGGCTCGCCGGCGGCCGCCTTGCGGGCGGCGTCCTCGCGATTGAGGCGGTCCATGGCCGTCTGCATGGCGAGCGCGGCGCGGCAGGCGCGGGGCGCGTGCTCCGGATCGGGAACGGGCGCGTTCCAGAAGGCCATCACCGCGTCGCCCATGAACTTGTCGATGGTGCCGCGGTGATCGAGGATGACGTCCGAGAGCGGCGTGAAGAGGCGGTTGACGAAGCGGATCAGCTCCTCGGCGTCCATGCCCTCGGAGAGGCGGGAGAAGCCGCGCACGTCGGCGAAGAGGAGCGTCACGTCGCGCATCTCGCCGCCGAGCTTCAAGCGCGTGGGATCGGCCGCGAGCTCGTCGACGAGGGGGGCGGCGAGGTAATGGCCGAAGGCGCGCCTGACGCGGGCGCGGTCGGTCTCGGTCTTGATGAAGGAGAAGAGCGAGCCCGAGAGGTAGACGGCGAGGAGGGCGAGCGACGGGTAGACCGGGTCGAACAGGAGGCCTGCTTGCGAGAAGGCGAGCCATGAGCCGGCAGCGACGAGGGTGACGGCGGCGATCCCCACGGCGGCGGCGACGAGCGGTCCCGAGCGACGGATCAGCCCGGCGACGAGGCCGCCCGCGGCGAGCAGGAACGCGATCTCGGCGCCCGCAGCGTAGGCCGGGCGCACGAGGTGCTCGCCCGACAGCATCTGCTCGATCGCCTGGGCATGAATCTCGACGCCCGGCACCGAGGCGGCAAGCGGCGTCGCGCGGAGATCGAAGAGCCCCGAGGCGCTGGCTCCGATCAGGACGTAGCGGCCGGATAGCTCGCTCGCATCGACGGTGCCGTCGAGCACCCGGTAGGCGGGGATGGAGCGGCGCGGGTCGGGCCGCGCGAGGTTCAGCCAGAGCTGCGCGTCGCTCGCGGTCGGGAGCACGGTCGTGCCGACGCGCACCATCTCGACGCCGGTCTCCTGGCCGAAGGCTCCGACCCCGCTGCCGCCCGAGGAGCGGACGAACACGGTCGTCTCCCCCATGCCGGTGCGGAGCGCCTCGAGGGCGAGGGTCGGGGCGAGCTTGCCGTCGAGGGTGACGAGGAGCGGCACCTGGCGCACGATCTGGTCCTCGGCCGGCAGCCAGTTGACGGCGCCGGTGCCGGATGCGGCGTTGGCGAGCAGCGGCAGCGGCTCGACGACTCCAGGAAAGGCCGGCACAAAGAGCCGCGGGTCGTCGCCGGCGATGGCGAAGCGCGCCTTCAAGGGATTGGGCGCGCGAGCGTTGGCCGCGTCGCCGGCAAGCCCGAGCACGACGGGGACGCCGGTCATGGTGCGGGCGAGCAGCTCGTCGTTGGAGGGGAGCGTGGCCAGCTCCTTGACGATGGGGGCGAGCTCGGCCCTGAGCTCGGCTTGGCGCGCGAGAACCTGCGGCGAGAGGCGGTCGGGCTCGGCGAGGATGAGGTCGATGGCGACGGTCTTGGCCTTGGCCGCGGCGAGGCGCTCGATCAGGTGGGCGATCTCGGAGCGCGGCCAGGGCCATTGGCCGATCCTCTCGAGGGAGGCCTCGTCGATGTCGACGATGCGCACCGGGAAGGCGGGATCGGGCTCGCGCGGCTTGAGGTTCAGGAAGCTGTCGAAGATCGAGAGGCGGAGGCGTGCGACCGGGGTCGGGTCGATGATGCGCAGCGCGAGCGCCGCCGCCAACACGGCCGCGGTGACGAGGAGATACAGCGATGGTCGCGAGGAGAGCATGGTCAGGACGTACCTGTTCTGTGCGCCGGTGCGAGGCTAGCCGCAGAGGCGGGCGTGAACAAGGAAACGCGATCGGGGCGGTGGGAAGTCAGCCGATAGTGACAGCGTCGGGTTGTGACCCTCAAGCAGTCCCGTCGAAGCGATTCCGACTGCCGACTGTCAACTCGGGTAGCGAGCCGGATGTCTCCGAAAGGCGACCACCCTGATCTCGACAGCCAGCCCTCGTTTGTGTACTGCTATTCCAGAGGGCCATTTTCTCTTCCACATCAGTTGATATTTTTCTGTGGCAAGCTCCCGCACTTTTTTAGGCGAGCGCATGCATTTATTCATCCAGGCGATCGGCTTACTCCGCGCTCCGCTTTGGGTCGCAGCAATCACCGCTTTGGTCCTCGTGCTGCCAAGTCAGACGCGTGAAATATTGCACGCTGTCTTTGGCTCATCGAGCTATCTGATCACCCTAGAAAGCGTGCGAACGCTGGCTGCCCTCCTGGTGCTTTCGGCAACGTTGCTCTTTTCCGGTCTCCTGCTGATCCAAAGCGCGGCTGCGTCACGCCGCAACGCGGTGATCCAGTACCAGAACTTGCTCGAGGCGATTGTATTCGGTCTGGCATTGGTGCCGCTCTTGAGCGTTGGCGTCGCGAGCCTTGACCCGCTCGCTCTCGGCGCTGAAAACGACCTAACTGCCGGCCGTATCGATCTGGTCGCTCGCCTTGTCGCAACTGCAATGGTGGTCGCGGCCGTGGCCTTTATCGCTGTGTCGGCCCCCTTGCGGCAGCGGTTGCTTGGCCTTTTTGTACAGCCTGTCAAACAGCTGATGGACGTCCGCGCCGACCGCGGCCTGATTGTTTTGAGCGTGGCGGTAGCGGCGGTCATCGCGCTGATTGTTGCCTTTCCGAGGGAATTTGCCGACGCAATTGGCCCAGTCGCAGTCCTGCTGCTCTTTTTCTCCTTCCTGTGCGCGATCTGCTCACTCCTGACCTACGTGTATGACCGCTACCAGATCCCTGTGATCACCGTCCTTGTGGTGGCAGCTATCACCTGGTCCGTCCTCGGCACCAACAACAATCACGCGCTGAGGACGGTAAGCGCCAATGCCGGCGCCATGAAAGATGCAAAGGAAGCATTCAAGGCGTGGCTGACCGGACGTCCAGATCTCGATACCTTCGGTGCACGTCCGTATCCTGTCTACCTCGTCAGCGCTGAAGGAGGTGGCCTTTACGCAGGAGCGCATGCCGCTTCCGTACTCGCGAGAATTCAGGACAACTGCCCGGCGTTCGCCCAGCATTTGTTTGCCATCAGCGGGGTTTCCGGCGGCAGCCTGGGGTCGGCAGTGTTTGCCGGCCTCATGAAGGCGTTTCCGCCGGATAGAACGCTGGCTGCAAAGGATCGATGTCCGTTGCGTGATCCTGAGGCAGGTCCTCTTGAGACCGCAGTCAATGAGTACTTCCAGGAAGACCTTCTGACGCCGCTGCTCGCGGCCACCCTGTTTCCCGATTTCCTTCAACGATTCTTGCCGGCACCCGTCGATGCTTTCGATCGAGCGAGGGCCCTCGAGTTCAGCTACGAAGGATCTTGGAAGAAGATCATGACCCGGTTAGGCAATGCGACGTCCGGGTCGCTTTTCGCCGATAGCTCGCGCGAATTGTGGGATGCAACGAGCGACACGCCGGCGTTGCTGTTGAATGCGACGGTCGTGCAGACCGGCGACCGGGCGATCATCGCCCCGTTCCGGCTTTCCGACGCGCACCATTTCATTGACCTCAGCGTCGACGTTCTCAACGAAGAAGAGGCTGTGCCGCTGAGCGCCGCCGTGAGCGCAAGTGCGCGTTTTCCCCTTGTCACCCCGCCTGCCGTCG
The DNA here is from genome assembly GCA_050179995.1 of Hyphomicrobium sp. Lineage (GTDB taxonomy): Bacteria > Pseudomonadota > Alphaproteobacteria > Rhizobiales > Hyphomicrobiaceae > Hyphomicrobium_C. The sequence goes on along the minus strand of JBFXEP010000043.1, from coordinate 3,625 downwards.
TGGGTCGCGGCAGCAGCGCGCGTCAACTTGTGGATGGCGGCTACTTCGAAAATTCCGGCGTGCAGACCGCCATAAACCTTATTGAATCCCTCAAGGCGCCCGAGGACGTTGCAACCGGTCCGGCCGGCGATGCGCAGTTGACGGCTGACAACCGCTGTTCTTCGTCCAATCTGACGGTCGTAGCGCTCGATGCCAAGCGCTCAGTGTCCGTGTGCTTCAAGCTTATCGTCATCAAGAGCCACGGGTCGCCCCCAAAGTATTCCAATTCCGGCGAACTTCTCTCGCCTTTGGCCACGCTCTACGAGACGCGAACGGCAAGGGGGCGCGTGACAACCCAGACGGCCGTCAACTGGTTCTGTGGCGGGAGCGACTGTGGCTATGGGAAAGACGCGATGATGCCGCACATCTACGCGCACTACCTGAACTATGACGGCCTCCCGCTGGGTTGGCTGTTCTCGCCCGAGACGGTAGCTCGCGTAACTCGCCCCAGCCCATCATTGCTCGACTGCGCGAAGCGCGCTCAGCCCGAAAAGAGCGATCAGAAGGCGCCGCAGTCGCAATCTCTTGAATCTCTCGCTACCGAGGAAAGTGCATGCCTGTTTGGAAGGATTTCAGCGGATATTTCTCCTGGAGGATAGTGTCATGGCTGCGGTTCGAAGAAATCGATTTATCTGCCTCATTCCTTTTGCCTGCATGGGCCTCATGCTGACTATCACCGAATCCGTAGCCAGCGAATGCACCGGCAAAGCGCCGCCGCTGGCCTGCGTCGCCGTTGGCTCCTTCAGGGAGGATGGCAAGTGCTACCGCTGCACGTGGGATCGAGTCGACAAATGCAACGCCGAGCGCATCGGATGCCTGATGTTCGAGCCGATTGCACTTCAGGCGCTGCTTGTAAAAAAAGGGTACGACATTGAGGTAGACGGCGTCATCGGTGAAGAGACCAAGGACGCAATCCGGGACTTTCAGAGCAAGAACGGACTCGAAGTGAATGGCGTAGCGGGGACTGACACCATGGACCGCCTCAAAGAGTGAGAGGCACATGGCGCACGTCTGCTCCTGGCCTGAGCGTACGCTCGCCTAGATCACCACCGTCGCCTTCTGGCCCATGGCGGCCTGGACTTCCCGCAGCGGGATGGACGCGCGCCAGACGTTCTCGATGCGGAACTGCTCGTGGCCGCCGCCAAAGATCGACACCTTCACGTCGACATCGCTGGTTCCGAGGCCAATGAAGCCGAGCGCCAGGATCTTGTGGGCGATCAGGTCGTCGCTGTAGCGCGTCAGGCGGATATGCAGCGCTGACCAGCTCTCGGGGGCCTTGCCAAGCGCGCTGCCGAAGAGCTGCACTTTCTCCACCTGCGTGCCGCGCACGCGCCAATAGCTCAGGCTATCGACGATGAAGACGATGACCGCCCAGACCACGAACAGCACCGAGGACATGAGCAGGTAGAAGGCGAGGTTCATGTGCAGGAGCAGCGCGGGCGGCGTCGACCACAGGCCCGGCATGTTCATGACGAAGTAGGTGGCCACGGCCGCGCCGGCGAGGAGCGCCACGAGCAGGAGGGCGTTGACGCCGCGGGCGCGTACGGCCGTGGCGACGATGACCAACAAAAGAAGCAGCGAATAGGAGAGGCCGACCCAGGGGCTCGGGTGGATGAAGAGGGACTTGGTGCCGTCACCAAGGGTGATCCTGTCGCCCTGAAAGTAGGTGAGCGCCGCGCAGACGAACCCGTAGGCCCAGATGACCCACCAGTAGAGGATGGGAGAGTGGGCGTAGATGCGGATTTCCGGCGTGCCTGCTGGCACGGGCGCGGGTGCAGCCGCTTGATCCGGCATGGCCATTTGACGACGAGCTCCCCTAGCTTTTTTGTGCGGGGACTGTCGCTCGGCGTGCGGAGGCTGTCAACGCGCACCGGCCCATGGCGACGGTTAACGACGGCGATCAGGGCCTCTCGGCAACGGTCGCCCAGAGGTCGTAGTCGTCGGCGGCGGTGACCGTCGCCGTCACAATGTCACCGGGCTTCAGGCCCCTGCCGCCATCGAGGAAAACGCTGCCGTCGATCTCGGGCGCGTCCCACTTCGCGCGGCCGATGGCGCCGTCCTCGTCCACCTCGTCGATGATGACGTCGATGGTGTTGCCGACGCGGCCGGCGAGGATTTCGCGCGAGACCTCCTGCTGGGCGGCCATGAAGCGGTGCCAGCGCTCCTCCTTGACCTCCTCGGGGACGGCGCCCGGGAGCTCGTTGGCCTTGGCGCCGGCGACGGCCTCGTACTTGAAGCAGCCGACGCGGTTGAGCTTCGCCTCGCCGAGCCAATCGAGGAGGAGCGTGAAGTCCTCCTCGGTCTCGCCGGGGAAGCCGACGATGAAGGTCGAGCGGATGGCGAGGTCCGGGCAGACGCTGCGCCAGGCGGCGACGCGGTCTGCCGTTCTCTCCTGGTGCGCGGGGCGGCGCATGGCGCGGAGCACGGCGGGCGAGGCGTGCTGGAAGGGGATGTCGAGGTAGGGGAGGATCTTGCCCTCGGCCATGAGCGGGATCACGTCGTCGACGTGCGGATAGGGATAGACGTAGTGGAGGCGCGTCCAGGCGCCGAGCTCGCCGAGTGCGCGGGCGAGGTCGAGGAAGCGCGCTTTGAGGGGCGCGCCCTTCCACGCGCTCTCCGCATATTTGATGTCGAGGCCGTAGGCGCTGGTGTCCTGGCTGATGACGAGCAACTCCTTGACGCCGGCTTTGACGAGGCGCTCGGCCTCGGCCATCACGTGGCCTGCGGGCCGGCTGGCGAGATCGCCCCGCAAGCTCGGGATGATGCAGAACGAGCAGCGGTTGTTGCAGCCCTCGGAAATCTTGAGATACGCGTAGTGGCGCGGGGTGAGGCGCAGGCCCTCGGGCGGCACGAGATGGACATAGGGATCGTGCAGCGGCGGCACGGCGTCGTGCACAGCGGTGACGACCTGCTCGTACTGGTGCGGGCCGGTGACGGCGAGCACGCCGGGATGCACCTCGCGGATGCGGCCCTCCTCCACGCCCATGCATCCGGTGACGATGACGCGGCCGTTCTCGGCCATGGCCTCGCCGATGGCATCGAGGCTCTCCTGTTTGGCGCTGTCGAGGAAGCCGCAGGTGTTGACGACGACCACGTCGGCGCCGGCGTAATCTGGCGCCACCTCGTAGCCCTCGGAGCGCAACTTGGTGATGATGCGCTCGCTGTCGACCAGCGCCTTCGGGCAGCCGAGCGAGACGAAGCCCACTTTCGGCGCTGGCGTCTGCCGTGCCGGGTGCGGGTCGGGGCCAGCGGATTTGGCGCTCGAGGTCATGTAACTGTCCGACGTCGGAGTGTGTGGCCTAGGTGTTTGATGAGGCCAATGATTTCCTCGCGCAGATAGAGCGCGGGCCAGCGCCGGTCAAGCCCGCATGGAGAAGCGTGCCCGCACTTAGCAGCGTGTCGCCGGCGCGTTCTGTTGCGCGCGCATCGCCCTCGGCGGACGTGCCTGGCATCGCGCAGCCAGACGCGAATAGGCGTTGCGCTTTGACGGGCTTTCCTCAAAATTTGCCCACAGATTTGTCAATTTCAGAGCATAATAGTATCCGTAAGGCACTCGCGGCGATCAGCAAATGCCGCTCCGGGAGAG
>JBFXEP010000042.1:0-13075 GCA_050179995.1 Hyphomicrobium sp. | reverse complement strand
CGTGATGGACGTCTTGGGCCGCGTCGGAGAGAGCGGCTACGGGCGCGTCTCGCTCCTGTCGCAGCCGAAGCCCAAGCCCCAGTGAGGACCGGTGGAGCCCCGCGCCTGACATGTCGCTTCGTGCCCTCACATGGTTGATCTCGTTCGCGCTGCACGGCGGTGCCGTGGCGTTCTTCCTCGCTTCCCCCGGCGGCGCTTCGCTCGAATCCGGCATCGGCGAGGACACCTTCATCGTCGAGCAGGGCGTCTATAGCGAGCGCATCGAGGCCGTGGAGGCCCCGCCCCAGGTGCTCGAGACCGTGCAGCCCGTCGAGGAGGTAAAGCCCATCGAGCAGGATGTGCAGAGCGTCATCGCCTCCGAGAGCGGCCCCGACCAGGAGAAGGTCGTCGACGAGCCGCCGCCCGAGGAGGTGAAGGAGAAGCGGGAGGAGAAAATCGCCGCCGTCCAGCAGACCGAGCTCGCCGTCGAGGAGCAGAAGGCGCGCGACGAGCAGGGCAAGACCGGCGGCGACACGACGGCCATGTCGGCCTATCGCGGCAAGCTCTTCAAGCACCTGTCATCGAGGAAGGTGAACCCGCGCTCGAAGATTTCCGGCACCGTCGTGGTGCGCTTCACGGTCGGCCCCGAAGGCGAGCTCATCTCGCGCGAGATCGCGACCAGCTCCGGTTCGAAGCTCTTGGACGACGCCGCCGTCGCCTCCGTCGAGCGCGCCGCGCCGTTCCCCGCCATGCCGGACGAAGCGCGCAGCGACGGCCCCATGGTCGTCTCCGTGCCCTTCAAGTTCTCGGTGCGCTGAGCAGGCGGGAATGCCTGCGCCGACTCAATCGACATGCGTCTTGAGCCCCGCGGCGAGCCCGTCGAAGACGGCCCTGCAGCGCGGCGCCGAACGGGGCAGCGAGGCATCGGCCACCAATGGGCATATCTGCCGGACGTGGCCGAGACAATCGCTCGCCTCCTCGAAAAGCCCGAAGCTCTTGAGCCGTTCTCTGTCTTTCACATGGACGGTCATTGGGATGACGACGGCACCCGAATGATTGCGGCGATCCGCAGGGCTGCCGGCAATCCACGCATCAAGGTCCGCAAGATGCCGTGGACGTTGATGAGACTGGTGTCGCCGTTCGTCCCGCTGTTTCGCGAGCTGGCGGAGATGCGCCACTTCTGGACCACGCCGATCCGCATGGAAAATGCGCGCCTGCGCACGGTGCTTGGAGAGGAGCCGCACACACCGCTGGATCTCGCCGTGCGTGACACGCTTGTCGGGCTCGGCTGCCTGCGGGACGTACCCGATCGCCCGTGATCGCGCGCTAGGCTGCGGACTCATAAAGCCTGAGCCATAGGCGTGTCGCTGCGAGCTTAATCATGGCGAGGTAGTTCAGGGGGTTGCGGTCGAAGCGCATGGCGATATGGCGGAACTGCTTGAGCTTGTTGAAGCAGCGCTCGATGAGATTGCGCTGCTTGTAACGCTTCTTGCTGTAGGTGATGCCATCGTAGCGATGCCGGCGCGGCGGAATGTGCGGCGTGCAGTCCTGGTCCTCGATCAGCTCCCTGATCCAGTCGGCGTCATAGCCTTTGTCGGCGAGCACATGCGCGCCCTTCGGCAAATTGGCGAGCAACCACTCGGCCATCGGGGCGTCGTTGGCCTCGCCGCTCGAAAGCGCGATCTGCACGGGCAGGCCGTTGCCGATGACGCGCAGGTGCATCTTGGTCGTCAGTCCTCCACGACTTCGACCGATACAAGCGTTTCCAGCCTGTTTTTTTGAGCGGCGGCCTGCTGGTGGACGCGCACGATGCTGGAATCGATCATCTGCACCTTGCCATCGTGGGCCTGCACAATGGCGTCCATCAGCCTGTCCCAGACGCCTGCCTTCCGCCAGCGATTGAACCGGTTGTAGACGGTCGTGTAGGGACCGTATCGCTCAGGAAGATCGCGCCACGGCGAGCCCGAGCGCAGCACCCAGAAGATGCCATTCAACACACGCCGATCGTCGACGCGAGGCACGCCGCGCGACTTCATCGTCAGCAACGGCTCGATCACACGCCACTCGAAGTCCGTAAGGTCGTAGCGGGCCATGATCCAATCTCCTCTGCGGAGCTTGAATCACGTTCCCGATGATTTGGGAATCCTTTATGAGTACGCGACCTAGGCTGTGAACTCATTATTCGATGGAGCATTGATGAGCCGAGACAAGCCAAGGGCCAGGAAAATCGCGAAGCCCGATGCCTTCGCATCGGGCAAGCGGTTTGACGCCGCCATTGGCTTGTCTCGGCTCACCCCGAAGGGGCGCGGTCTTTTCGCACCGCCGGGCCATGCCGGAGGCATGCTTCCAGCATGACGCGAAAGCCTGCAAAATCGCGTCAATGCCCATCCAATAGTGAGTTCACAGCCTAGAACACCGGCATTTTCTGAATGCGCTGGTCGACGTCGCGGAACGTCGTCACCCATTCGCGGATCGTATCCGCTAGCGCCCGCACGGCCGGAAGCGAAAGCTGCAGCATGGACGCCGCGCCACGCCCGTCGATCGCGATCAACCGCGCCTGCTTGAGATCGAACACGTAGCGCCGGATCGTCTCGTCCTTGTAGTGACCCTTGAACGCGCGCGTGAGCGCACCCATTGAAATGAGTGCCTCGCTGAACCCGGTGGCTTCGTTGCCCCGCTCGAACGGATTGCGCCGCGCCGCATAGATCTCGAGCAGGTACATGAGGAGGTACCAGTAGGAGATCGTCTTCTGCCGGTCGTCGCGGTTGAACGTGCCCTCCTTGCCGCCCATGGCAGCGACGGCGCGATTGAGGCTCTCCAGCCAGAAGTCGAATTGCTTCTCGGTCAGCACGCGAAAGAGGCGCACCAGCGCCTGCTCGTCGGTTACGTCCGCGACTGACGCCTGAGCGCGCGACCCCGACGGCTTCTCGTGGGATTTCGTCTTCGATTGCCTCTTGGCTCGCACCTTCGCCGTTACCGCCATGTCGCCCCTTGATAGCCTCGCCGCTTGACACACACTCGTATCTGAGATTAATTTCCCCAATTGGGATTTTTCGCCCCAATAGCACTTGCGAACTTAACAGCACGTCCCGCCGCGCTCAAGCCCTGAGCGTGAACAGGAGAGACCGTGCCCAACAAAGGAGGAGCTGCCAATGATGGCGGGAGTGGACATGAACCGCGTGCATCTGTGGATGGGCCTCGCGCACCCGATCTACGGTCCCGTGAACCTCGCCTACTACATGGCGGTGATGGGCCCGCACATGTACTACGCGGCCTACGTGAAGTGGATCGAGTTCATGATCGATACGGTCTTCATGCCGCCGAAGCCGCGCAATCCGTCGTGACGGCAGACCATGATCGCTTCGGACCCTATCACTCCCAAGCGTGAATCATCGGCCTCAAAAAAGCTAGAGCGCGATCACGATACAACGGTCGCGCTCTAAGGCAGGATCTCGCCTGCCAGCAACCGCGCGACCTCTGAAATGGCACTGTCGTGGCGCTCCCCCTTTGCGGCGAGCGCCACGAGCTTCCGTCCAAGCGCCATCCATTTCCGGTCGAACAGATTGTGCGAAAGGCGAAGCTGCCAGATCGTGTCGTGCTGCCCCAAGCCGTAGCCGAACACATCGAATAGCTCGCCCTCCTCGGCGATGAGCCAGCGGGCGAGCGCTTCGAGAGCATCCGAGGAAACCTCGAGCTTCGACTTCAACGCCACGAAGAGCAGCGCGATGCCGACGTAGTTGCGCTCGCCCCAGTCGCGTTTGATGCGCGGCAGGAGCCAGGCGAGCGCCCCCACGGCCTCGCGCGAGACGTCCTCGTCCAGCGCCATAGTGCTCTCGAGCAGCTGCACGCAGGTCGCGCCCTCGCCATCCACGAGCTCGCCCGTCTCCGGATCGCCATAGGCCTTCATGAGAACCGCGCACGAGAAGGCCCGCACCCAATGCCCCTCGAGGTCGGCAAGCTCCCCTTCGCGCCCCGACCGGTTGACCGCATCCGGCTCCGTCCAGCGCCGGAGCTCGAGAACCTCCTTCGGCACCCAGAGCAGCGGGGCGTCGATCGGCCCACCGTCGCGGATTCTCCGGATGGCGGCATAGTGCGCGTCGGCGTCGTGGCCGTAGTCGGCGCCCGCGATGTTGTCGAGCAGCCGATCGCTGATCCGGGGCGATATGCGCCGCACCAGCCCGTAGGCATTGGGCGAGAAGGCGTCGAGCACAGAAGCGTCAAGGTCCGCCATGGCAGGTCTCAGCCAAACTCCCGGCCATGTATCGGGCGAGCGCGGCGGAACATGGACCCGGCGTTGCTCAACCCGTGAACGGCACCACCATCTGCCGCTGCTTTCCCAAGCCTTCGATCTCGAGCTCCATCACGTCGCCGGGCACGAGAAACTGCGGCGGCTGCATGCCGACGCCGACGCCGGGCGGCGTCCCGGTGGTCACCACGTCACCGGCCTCGAGCACCATGAACTGGGTGATGTAGGCCACCAGAGTGCGGATCGAGAAGATCATGGTCGACGTCGAGCCCTTTTGCCGGACCTCGCCATTGATCTTGAGCGACATGGAAAGGTTCTGCGGATCGGGAACCTCATCTGTCGTCACGAGCCAGGGCCCGAGCGGGCCGAACGTTTCGCACGCCTTGCCCTTGACCCACTGCCCGCCGCGCTTCGACTGGAAGCGCCGTTCCGACACGTCGTTGCAGATCGCATAGCCCGCCACATGCTCCAAGGCGTCCTTCTCCTCGACATAGCGCGCGCGCTTGCCGATCACGAACGCGATCTCGAGCTCCCAGTCCATGCGGTTGGCGCCCTTGGGCGTGATCACGTCGTCGAACGGTCCCGAAACCGTGTTGCCGAGCTTGTTGAACAGGATCGGCTCGGAAGGAATCTCCTGGTTCGTCTCCTTGGCGTGGTCGGCGTAGTTGAGGCCGACCGCAATGAAGCTCCACGGCCGGGCGACCGGCGCTCCGAGCCGCACGCCCTCGGGCGCGAGCGGCAGCGAGACGGGATCGAGGGCACGGAGCTTGGCAAGGCTCGCCGGCCCGAGCGTCTCGCCCGTGATGTCGGCCACATGCGCCGAGAGATCGCGCACGCGACCGTCCCTGTCGACGAGACCGGGCTTCTCCGCGCCCTTGGCTCCGAACCGCACGAGCTTCATGAAACCTTCCCCAACGTGATGAATTGCCGGACTATGGCGGCGGGAGGCCACCGATGTTCGAAGGCTTTACATCACACACCGTAGCGGTCGGCAACGACATAGAGATTGCGGCCGTCGCGGGCGGCTCGGGGCCACCGCTCCTCCTCCTCCACGGCTATCCCGAGACGCGGGCCTGCTGGCGCAGGATCGCCCCGGCCCTCGCCGAGCGCTTCACCGTCGTCGCCGCTGACCTGCGCGGCTACGGCGCCTCGAGCAAGCCCCCGGGTGGTGGCGGCCACGCCGCCTATTCCAAGCGCGCCATGGCGGCGGACCAGGTGGCTCTCATGCGCGCGCTCGGGCACGAGCGCTTCCGCCTCGCGGGCCACGATCGCGGCGGCCGCGTCGCGCACCGCGCAGCCCTCGATCACCCCGAGGCCGTCGAGCGCCTGGCCGTGCTCGACATCTGCCCCACGGCCACCATGTACGCCGCCACCGACAAGGCCTTCGCCACCGCCTACTACCACTGGTTCTTCCTGATCCAGCCGGCCGACCTGCCGGAGCGCATGATCGTCAACAACACGCACGACTACATCCGCCGCACCATCGCCTCCTGGTGCAAGACCGAAGGCGCCTTCGACGAAGCCATCCTGCGCCACTACGTGGAAGCCTTCTTCGATCCCGCCGCCATCCACGCCGCCTGCGAGGACTATCGCGCCGCCGCCTCGATCGATCTTATCCACGACGCGGAAAGCGACGCGGCCGGTGCCAGGATCGCGGCGCCCCTGCTCGCGCTTTGGGGCAGCCGCGGCGTGGTCGGCCGCCAGTTCGACGTGCTCGCCACCTGGCGCGAGAAGTCCGCGGCCTCCGTCACCGGCCACGCCGTCGACTGCGGCCATTTCCTGCCCGAGGAAGCCCCCGAAGCCACACTGAAAGCCCTGCTCGACTTTTTCTAGTGCCGAACTGCTCCACAGGCGCGCGACGCGAACACCTTCTCGCCGCACCCCGACTCGGCCGAAGGTCGATTCGGGAATCTGCCCGGCGAGGGAAAACTCGATGTCATTGCTGTTCCGCATCGTCTATGCAGCTCACGCGACCGGCACGCACCACAAGCTGGCGCTCGACGCGCTGCGCCATCTCGCGTGCCCGGAGGCCGAATACTGGCAACGCCTGTTCCTGAAGCACGCCGAGCGCTACATGCTGGGCTCCAAGGCCCCGGACAACGAGTTCAAGGACTTCAAGAACCACGTCCTCCACGTGCGCGACAACTACTGGGGCGGCGCGCTCGGCAAGACCGAGGAGTGGTACGCGACCCTCGTCGCCGCGCTCGCGCGCGAGGACTGGAGCGAGGCGGCCTGGGCCGCGGGCGTGCTCTCCCACTACGTCACCGACCCGATCCAGCCCTTCCACACCGGACAGTCGGACGGCGAGAACAGCATCCACCGCGCCGCCGAGTGGTCGATCTCGCGCGCCTACGATTCGCTGCGGGCCGACGCCATCGCCGCCCATGGCGCACCGGAGATCGAGGTCGCCAACGGACCGCACTGGCTGCGCGACCTCGTGCTGCGCGGCGCCGAGAAGGCGAACCCGCACTACGAGGCCCTCATCGCCCACTACGACCTGGCGAAGGGCGTCAGCGACCCACCATCAGGCCTCGACGCGCTGAGCCGCCGCATCATCGGCGCGCTGTTGATCTACGCCGCGTCCGCCTTCGCCGCCATCCTCGACCGCGCCTTCGAGGAGGCGGCCGTGGCGCCCCCCGAGGTCGACCTCACGCTCGACACCGTGCTGGCCGCGGTGAAAATCCCGGCCAAGACCCTCGCCAAGCGCCTTGTCGATGCCGAGGACCGCCGCATCGTCACCGCCATGTACGACGAGCTCCTCGCAACCGGCCGCGTCGAGGCGACCTTGCCCGAGGACGACCGCGTCGTTCGCGACCTTCATGCGGCCGAGGTCGATGCGCCGCGCCAGGCCGCCCGCGCCACGGCCCGCGCGGCGGTGCTCACCGGCAAGGCACCGCAAGAAGCGCCGTCTCCCGCACCCGCACCCCGCGCCGCCGACCCCGAGCCCCTCGCCGTGCTCAAACCAGCGCGCCCCAAGGCCTACCTGGCGCTCACCGACGACATCGAGCGCGCGCCGTCCATCGGACCACGCACCGCCAAGCGTCTAGAGCCCCTCGGCATCAGGACGGTTGCCGATTTCCTCGTGGCATCGACCTATCTCACGGCCGGCGCCATGAAATCCAAGAACGTGACGCCGGAGACCATCGCGCTCTGGCAGGACCAGTGCCGGCTTATGATGGAGGTTCCCGGCTTGCGCGGCACCCACAGCGAGCTTCTCGCCGGCGCCGGCTACCGCACCGCCCAAAGCCTCGCCGACGCCGAGGACACCAGGCTCTGCGCCGACGTGCTGGCCTTCGCCGCCACCTCGGCCGGCCAGCGCATCCTGCGCGACGGCGCGCCGCCGGACATCGAGCGCATCAAGAGCTGGCTCGGCTCCGCCAAGGCCGCGCGCGCGGCCTGACGCCGCCCCGCCTGCCTCTTTACCGCTGCCTTTTCCGGATTGACTCGTCCGGCGAGAGCACTATCCGTAGGGGTAGAGCCTCCGGAAGACCAGCACCCACAAGGGAACACGACCATGACGAACAAGATCGCCGCCTCCAGCGCCCGCACTTCGGACGACGCCGGAAGCGGCCTTTGGATCGCCCTCATCGCCGGCTTGAGCGTCATCGGCAGCTACGGCCTCGCCTGCGTGGCACCGCTTGCCGCCGTCGCCGCTCTCGCCGCCCTGACGCTCCGCCGCACCGAGGGCCTCGTCCTCGTCGTGGCCACCTGGCTCGTCAACCAGGCTGTCGGCTTCCTGCTGCTCAGCTACCCGCACACGCCCGACACCTACGGCTGGGGCGTGGCCATCGGCGTCGCCACCCTGGCCGGCTACCTCGCGGCCGCCTACGCCACCTCGCTCACGAGGTCTCCGCTCGCCGCCATCGTCGCCGCTTTTGCCGCGTCCTTCGCCACCTACCAGGCGTGGCTCTATCTCTTCGGCGTCGCCACCGGCTACGCGGGCGATTCGTTCTCGCTCCCCGTCGTCGGCGAGGTGCTCGGCATCAACGCCGTGGCCTACGTCGCCTTCCTCGTTCTCCACCGCGCCGCTGTCGCCCTGTCGATCGCCAGGCCGATGCGCGAGCCCTCGGCCGTGACGGCCTGAGGGGGCGTTGCGGCGCTACCCCGCCGAACGCATCGTCTGCCTCACCGAGGAAACCGTAGAGACGCTCTACCTCCTCGGCGAGCAGCATCGCATCGTCGGCGTCTCGGGCTACGCCGTGCGCCCGCCGCAGGTTCGCAAGGAGAAGCCGCGCATCTCCTCGTTCACGTCCGCCGACGTGCCGCGCATCGTCGCCCTCGAGCCGGACCTCGTACTCGCCTTCTCCGACATCCAGGGCCCGATTATCCCGGATCTCGCCCGCGCCGGCCTCTCCGTCCACCTCTTCAACCAGCGCGACATCGCCGGCATCCTGGCCATGATCCGCACGCTCGGCGCCCTCATCGGCTGCGCTGAGAAGGCGGACGCGCTCGCAGCGAAACTCGACGCGCGCATTGCCGATATGGCCCGCGAGACGCGTGGCCGCCCCGCCAGACCCCGCGTCTATTTCGAGGAATGGGACAGTCCGATGATCTCCGCCATCGGCTGGGTCTCGGAGCTGATCGAAATCGCGGGCGGCACCGACATCTTCGCCGAGCTCGGCGGCAAGGCCGAGGCCAGGGACCGCATCGTCACCTCGGAGGAGGTCATCGCCCGTGCCCCGGAGGTCGTGATCGCCTCCTGGTGCGGGAAGAAGGTGAGAATAGAGAGCTTCAAGGCGCGCGAGGGGTGGAGCGCCGTCCCCGCAGTCGCCGCGGGCCGCATCGTCGAGATCAAATCGCCGCTCATCCTGCAGCCCGGCCCCGCGGCGCTCACCGACGGCCTCGACGCCCTCCGCGCTGCGCTGCGCTAACCCAATCGTCATTCGGGCCAAGCGACGGCGCAGCCGAGCGCCGAGCCGGAACCCAGCGCAAAACTTCTACCGCCGCAATTCTTACGGCGTCTTCGACACATTTTCCGCTGGGTTCCGGGTCTCGTTCGCTGCGCTCACATCGCCCGGAATGACGATTGGAAACGTCGCACGTCCCTCTAAGGCGCAACCGACATCGGCATGGCGCGCGATGCCACGTCCTGGCCGCCGTCGAAGGCGCTGTCGTCCTTGTTGTAGAGATCGTTGCGGAACTGCACGGCGCCGCTCTCCACCCACGCCGTCACGTAGATGAAATGCACCGGCACCGGGCTTGCGAGCTTGATCGTCTTCGGCTTGCCGGTCGCGATCTCGGCTTCGATCCGCGCGCGCGACCAGCCGTCCTGCCCGCCGATCACCCACTCCGCGAGATCGAGGAAATCCTGCACCCGGACACAGCCCGCGCTGTAGGCGCGCTCGTAGTAGCCGAACAGGTTCCTCATCGGCGTATCGTGCATGTAGACGATGTGCTTGTTCGGCATGTCGAAGCGCAGCACCCCGAGCGCGTTCTGCGGACCCGCGTCCTGGCGGAAGACGTAGCGCTCGGCTTCCGGCCCCCACCAGTTGACGCTCGCGGGATCGATCTCCTCGCCTCCGAAGGCCGAGAACACCCGGATGCGCTCCCTGTAGAGATAGGACGGATCCTTGCGCACCGCGGGGATCAGCGCCGCCTTGGCGATCGATCCCGGTACATGCCAGTAAGGCAGGAGGTTGATCGCCTGCACGGTGGCCGAGACGTTGGGCGTCGGCGTCGCGCGCTTTCCGGTGATCGTGCGGCTCGCGACCTCGACCACCCCGCCGCCGATGCCCTGCACCTCGAAGCTCGCCGAGTTCATGAGGATGAAGCGCGGCGCCGCAAGCTTCGGCATCAGCTCCTGCATGCGCCGCAGGTTGACCTGAAGCTGGCCGAGCCGCGTCACCGCAGGCACGTTGAGCGAGCGCAGCGTAATTCCGTACACGATCCCCGTCGGCTCGAGGCCGTTGCGCATCTGGTAGCGCCTGACGGCTTCCTCGACGCGCGTGTCGAAATCGTACGTGCCGGCACCGGCACGCAAATCGCCGCTGAGCTGCAGCCGCACGCGCAGGATCGCGACATTGGCGTCGCTGTCGCCCGGCCGCAGCGTGATGCGATCCGGCAGCTTCGGCCAGCCACCCGCCGCCACGATGGCTTGGTACTGGGCGACCGCGCCTTGCAGGTCCCCGATCGCGGGGGCACTGACGAGCGGCACGACGCTGGGCGGCGGTGGAGGGGAGCGTGTGCTCTGCGCCGCGGCGGGTGTCGCGACGGCGAGCACCAGCGCGAGTGCGACGTTGCGGACCTGTCGCTCGAGCGGACTACGCATGCTCACCACATCGGCGGTGCCGTGAGAATGCCGCCGCGCTTCCACAGCGCGTTGAGACCGCGCTCCATGCCGAGCGCGCTTCCCTTGCCCACGTTCGCCTCGAACATCTCGCCGTAGTTGCCGACGCCCGCCACCGCCGTGCGCAGCCAGGTCTTGTCGAGGCGCAGCTTCGCGCCGCTCGCCCCCGCGCCATCGACGAGGCGCTGCGCGTCGTCGGCGAGCGCATCGGCCGACGCCGCCGAGGCCTTGTCCAGGCTGACCTCCTCCGCGTTGATGAGACCGGCGAGCGTCCAGCGCACGATCTCGGCCCACTCGTCGTCCCCCTTGAGTACGACAGGCCCCAGCGGCTCCTTGGAGATGACCTCGGGCAGGATGGTGTGCTGCATAGGCTCCGCCAGGGACGCCCGGTCGGAGAACAGCGCCGAGCGATCGGCCGAGTAGGTGTCGCACGCGCCCGACGCATAAGCCTTGAGCACCTCCGCCCGCGTCGGCAGCGCCATCGTCTGCGCTTCGATCTGCTGCTGCTTGAAGTAGTAGGCCATGTTCTTCTCGGTCGTCGTGCCCGCTTCCACGCAGACCTTCGACCCCGAGAGCTGCTGCGCCGAGACGAAGCCGCGCTCGTCGCGCGTCATGAACGCCTGCCCGTCGAAATAGAGCACGCCAGCGAAGCTCAGGCCGAGCTCGACCTCGCGGTCCATGGTCCAGGTCGTGTTGCGGGCAAGCACGTCGATCGTGCCGTCCTTCAACGCGTTGAAACGCACGTTCGTCTCGAGTGGCACGAACTCGACCTTGTCCGCCGCGCCGAGCGTCGCCGCGGCGAGCGCGCGGCAGAAATCGACGTCGAGCCCGGCCCAGACGCCCGTCTCCGTGCGCGCGGAGAAGCCGATCAGCCCCGTGTTCACCCCGCACAGGACCTTGCCGCGCTGGCGCACCGTATCGAGCCGTCCACTTGCCGCCGGAAGTGCGGCCGTTGTCTCTGGCGCGCCAATTGAGGGGGAAGGCTGAGTTGTGGCCTCGGCCGGTGGAGGGGCCGGCGCCGTAGCGGCAGGAGCTTGCTCCGCTGCGGCCGGCGCCGTTGGCGAAGCTAGAGGCGCCGTTGGCGCAGCCGCAGGGGCTGTTACGGCGGTATCGGCAGGTGCGCCTGCCGCCGGAGCGCCGGTTTGCCCCGTCGCGGCTGGGTCGTTCTTCTTGGCGGCATCGGACGGCGCGATCCCGCACCGGCTCTTCGGCGCGACGCTGAACGATCCGGCCCCGTCGTCATCGGTTTGGCACGTGCACGGGCCGCTCGGTCCATCCCGCATGGCGCAGAGCTTGTAGGTCGCAGCATCGACGGGCCAATTGGCGACGAGCATGCCACCGAGCAAGAGCCCGGCCGCTAGATCACGCCCGACCGCACCTCTCCGTGATAGCATGGATGGATCCGACCGGCAGGCTCGCCGGCTCCCGTTGACACAGCGCTCCGACACACTACCCCAACTGTTGAGGCCGTGCGACGGTACGCGCGCCAACGGGGCAACATGAGGGCACCACGGAATGAAACGGGAGGAAGCAGCGGCGGACGGAGAACGGCCGTCCTGGCTGATGGCGCTCCTGAGCCGCGCGATCGACATCGAGCGTGGCGAGGTCGCCGCCGTCCTCGGCTCGTTTGCCACCTTCGCCCTGGTCCTCGCGGGCTACTATCTCATTCGCCCCGTGCGGGAAAACATCAGTGCAGAGGCGACCGCCGACCAGCGCCAGATGTGGTTCCTGCTCGTCTTCCTGGTCATGCTGGCGATCGTCCCTCTCTTCGGATGGATCGTCGCTCGCGTCCCGCGCCGCGCCGTGCTGCCCGGCATGTACGCCGTGTTCATCGTCCTCATGGCGGTCTTCTGGGTGGCGCTTGACGGCAGCGGCCCCCTGAGCGGGGCCTTTTTCGTGTTCGCGAGCGTATTCAACCTGTTCGTCGTCTCGCTATTCTGGATTCTGATGTCCGACCTCTACGACAGCGGGCAGGCCAAGCGCCTCTACGGGTTCATCGCCGCTGGAGGCACGGCGGGCGCGGTGCTCGGCCCCGCCGCAGCCAACGTCTTGGCGCCGCTCATCGGTGCGCGCCACCTTCTTCTCGTTGCCGCCGGCCTGATCGCGTGTGCAGCCGTCCTCTCGATCTGGCTGCGCACCCTCGGCGAGCGCGGCAACGCGAACACGACCGGCGCCGATGCGCCGGCGACCCTGCGCACGCTCCTCTCCGGCGCCGAGCGCGTGCTGCGCGACCCTTACCTCCTGCGCATCGCCGCCTACGTGCTGATCGCCAACCTGCTGTCGACGTTCTTCTACCTGGAGCAGTCCCGCCTCGCCGGCGCGACCATCCCCGATGCCGGCGCGCGCGTGCTTTTCTTCGCCGAGCGCGACCTGATCACGAGCGTGCTGACGGTGCTGGTCCAGCTCCTGGTCACGGGGCCGATCATGTCGCGGCTCGGCATCGGAGTTGCGGCCTCCGTCCTACCGGCGCTCACCATCGCCGGCCTCGGCATTTACGCCGCCTGGCCGGAGCTGCACGTCGTCGCCGCCATCATGGTCGCCGAGCGCGTCGCGGCGTTCGCCCT
>JBFXEP010000041.1:0-13134 GCA_050179995.1 Hyphomicrobium sp. | reverse complement strand
CGCGACGAGGGCGGCGACGAAGGGATTGGTCGCGGCAGCGCTCCGCACCCACGTCAGGCCGCGCAGCTCGGTGCCGATGACGAAGGCGCCGACGCCGCCCGCCGCCTTGGCGAGCCAGGCGTTGTGCAGCACCATGCGCCGGAACGACCATTCGTCGGGGCCGGCGTAGAGCACCGTCTCGCCGTCGAGGGCGAAATCGTCGGCGGCGACGGTGCCGACGAAGGCTGCGATCTGATCCGCCGCGGCCGAGGTCTTGTCGGGCGTATCGGGCTCGCCCGGTGCGGGATCGCAGGTGATGCGTCCGCGCCAGGGATAGGGCGGCTGAGAGGTCGCGGCGCCGTAGGGATCGGGGAGCGTGTTGGGCTGCGGGACGTCCATCAGGATGAACGGCGTCAGCACGACGCTCATGCCGCGCAGCTTCAGGTCCTTGATGGCGGCGACGACGGTTGCATCGGCGGGGGTGCCGCCGTAGGCCGGGCGGCCGTCCTTGAGGCTTACGAGGTAGGCGTCCCCGCGCTCCACGCCGGCGACGCTCCACGACATGGGCGTGGTGGCTTTGTTCGCCGTGTCGACGCCGGGCTGCAGCTCACAATGGCCGGCGCGCAGATCGGTGCCGAACCAGCTGACGATCAGCGAGACCGACGTCGCATTGGGGAGCGTGGCCTCGAGCTGGTCGATCGACACGTGCCAATCGGTGCCGCCCTGGCGGGTGTGCACGTTCTCAGCTTCCGCGACGCCGGCGCGGCGCGTGCGGCTCACGGGCTCGGTCGCGTAGACGAACTCGCCGGAGCCGGGGATGAGGCAGACGCCGCGGATCTCCTCGCCGAAGGCTTCGACGGCGCGATGCACCTCGAAGGAGAGCTGCGGCAGGCGGTTACCGAACTCGGCGAGCGGCATGTCCTCGAAGACGATGTAGGCCAGGCCGCGGTAGGCCGGCGCGGCGCCCGCGCCTTCGACGGCCGTGATCTCGGGGTCGGGAAGCTGCGCCTCGCTGCCGAGGTAGAGGCGATAGGTGAAACGCGCGAGGTCGATCTCGGCGCCGTCGGCCCAGACCCGGCCGATGCCGCTGATGCGGCCTTCGGACAAGGCGACCGCGAAGCTCGCCGCATAGCGGTACTCGGTCGCCTCCGCACCCGTAGCGCCGAGGCCGCCCCCCTTGGCGCTGCCACCCGAGCGCGATGTGACGATGCTCTCCTTGATCTCGTCGGCCCAGATGATCTGTCCGCCGAGGCGCGCGCGGCCGTAGAGGCGCGGGATGGGCGCGCCCTCGGTCGAGGCCGTGATGTGCAGGCTGGCGAGGCGCGGCCCCTGGCCCGCGCGCTGGCCCGCGCCGAAGAGCGCGTTGTCGACGTAGGAGCCGGCGAAGGCGCCGATCTGGCTGCCGATGGCCGCGCCCGACACGGCCATGCCGAGCACGGAGACGCCGGCCGGGAGCAGCGCGCCGCCTGCGGCGGCACCGGCGACGGCGAGAGCGAGCGTGGCCATCAGCGATCGGTTCCCGGGAAGGAGAAGACGGCGGCGAGGCGGCGGCGCCACCAGAGGCTGAAGGGCACCTCAGCGGCGCGGCGTCCCTCCATGGCGTGGAGCATGGTCGTGGGCGTGGCGAGGATGGCCGCATGCTTGGCGACCGCGCCGGCGCGCATGCGAAAGATCAGGATGTCGCCCGGCCGGGGCGTGCTTTCACGGCGGCGCGGGACGAGGTGGCGTGTCGCCGCGTCGATCAGCGTCTCCTCGCCGGCGGCCTCGCCCCAATCGCGGGAGTAGGCGGGTGCGGGCTCCGCCTCCTCGCCGTGGAGGTCGCGCCAGACGCCGCGCACGAGGCCGAGACAGTCGGCTCCGATGCCCCTGATGCTCGCCTGATGGTGGTAGGGCGTGCCGATCCAGCCGCGCGCAGCCGCGACGACGGCGTCCGCCGAGTGACGTGCCATGTCGACCTCAGCGGGACTTGGAGCCGGGGCGGCTGACGACGGTGAGGAAGTCGTTGCCGGGCATGTGCGGGAAGCCGCGGAAGTTGGCGACGTTGGCGAACTTGGCCTGGCAGGTCGCCACGCGCTTGTCGCATCCCGCCGTGACGATGAAGGTCTGGCCGGGCTCGAGCGGCAGACGCGCGCGGGCCCACAGCTCGATGCTGATCACGTCCCCGATTTTCGCGTGCTGCTTGACCTCGATCGCCTGCCCGTCGGCGGCGCCCGATGCGAATGTCAACAGCCCGTGCGTGAACCAGCCGTCGGCGAACGTACCGAGGCCGCTCACCGTGAAGCGGCGCGGGCTCGCCACCTCGATCAGCGCACCCGTGCCGCGGAATGCCGCCGCGTCGAGGTCGACCGTGCAGCGCGCATCGCCGAGGTCGGCGTCGCAGGCATATTGGAAGAGACGCCCCTTGGTCTCCTGCAGCCGGTGGGAGAGGCCGCGCACCTCGGCGGTGAAGGCGAGCCCGGTGCGCTTCACCTCGCCGAGGTTGCCGCTCCTCATGAGAACGCGCTGCTCGGGGGCCGCCCAGTTGACGCGGTAGATCTCGATCGCGGCGTTGTCGTAGAGGCCGGCGGCGAGGTCGGCCTCGGCCAGGCGCTCCGAGGTCATGGCGCTCGCGACTTCGAGGTTGTCGACGCTGAGGCCGACCGAGTCGCGGATCTCGCTCGCTGTCATGCCGGCGGCGGCCTCGAACACGGTGTCATCGAAGGCGATGTCCCGGTCGTGATCGGTGAATCCCATGCGCGGGCCGTCGCGCCGCGTGAGGCGCCAGCACCAGCAGAGGGTGGTTGCGCCCGACGCCACATGCGCGGCGAGTCCGGAGGAAAGCTGCTTCACAGGCGGACCTCGACAATCGGAATGTGGGGAATCGCGCCGCTCGCGAAGCCCGATAAGTTGATGTCCAGCTTGTCGGTGTCGAATCGCACGGGCACGTCGAACTCGAAGCCGGCGGTCACGATTGCTTCGTCGGCCGGAGCCTCGCCCTCCAAGAAGGTGACGAGGCCGGTCGTGGTGTCGACGGTGAAATGCGTGCCGAGCGTTTTGGCGGCACCGGCCACCGCGATCTTGACCGTGCCCGCCACCGGCTTCCTGATCTCACGCACGAAGGGGGCGTGCGCGGAGCCGTAGGCCTTCTTGAGCTGAAACGTGAGTGCCTCGCCGTCGCCGATGCCGATGGGCTGGTCGAGCGCGGTTGTGGCGATGCCCGGCGCGCTCGATTTCCAGTCGGCGTGATCCTTCCAGCGGAAGCCGTGGAAACGCCCGCGCCGCTCCTCGAAGAAGGCGATGACCGCGTGCAGCGCGTCGAGCGTGGCGATGCCGTAGCCCGCGTTGTAGCTCCGGCGCGAAGCGGCCCAGCGGCTGTTGCGCTCCTCGAAGCCGGAGCCGAGCACGACCACGTCCGTGCGCCGCTCGGGGCCCCCTTGAGCGCCGCGCGAGATCGCGGCCGGAAAGCGGATCTCGTGGAATGACATTGATCCCTCCGGGATCGGGCAGCAGGCAGCAGGCAGTAGGCAGTAGGCAGTAGGCAGTAGGCAGTAGGCAGTAGGCAGTAGGGTCGGTTTGATTCGTACCTACTGCCTCACTGCCTTACTGCCTCACTGCCTAGAGGTTGCGTTGGCCGAGAGAGACGGCGCGGGCAAGCATGGCGGCGACCTGGGTCTCGGAGCGCAGGAAGCTCTGCGCGTCCTGCGCCGTCACGTTGAAGGTGATGCTCGTGCCGGCCCCTCCGCGCGCCGCGACGCCGAGGCGCCCATCGGGTCCGCGCGTGAGCGGCATGATGGCCTCTGCACCACGCTCGCCGGCGAATCCGACGCGTCCCCCGGCCAGCGGAAATGCGATCGGCGCCTGGATGATGCCGCCGGATGCAAACGGCACGGGCAGGCCCTGCCGTACGACGCCGCCTTTCGCAAAGCCGATGCCGCCCGAGAGCAGTCCGGTGACGAGATTGCCGAAGCCCTGCTCCAGAGGCTTCAGCGCCGCCTTGAGCACGATCTCCGACAGTCGCAGCGCCAGCGTGCGCAGCACATCGCCGACGTTGCGGCCTTTCACGGCGATGCTGTCGAAGGCGCCGACGAGGGAATTCGAGAACTGGCGGCCGAGGCTCGCGGCGTGGCGCAACTCGCTCGCGAGCGCGCTCGTGTCGGCGCCGATGGCGACGGTCCAGGTTTCGATGGGTGTGTTGGTCTCTGCCACGTTCTCTCCTCAGCGGTCGGGGAACATCCTCTCGAGCGCGGCGAGGTCGCGCCGGGTGAGCGGCGCATCGGTCTGCGCAGCGCCGAAGCGACCGCGCACGGCGGCCTCAAGCTCGCGAAGGGTCAAGCTCCAAAACGCGCGCGGCTCGAGCCCCAGGAGGCCGAAGCCGATGGCCATCACGTCGTCCCAGGGAAAGGGCGGCCGGCCTCGCCCCCCCGCGTCTCCTCGCCTTCACCGCCCGGCGTGGCGGCGAACGTTGCAGAGAGGAGCCTCGCGACGATGTCGACGTAGCCCGCGGCCCCGCCCTCGACGCGCATGGCAGCGACGGCCTGGTCGCTGACATCGAAGCCGGCGCCGCGCAGGCCCGCTCCGATGATGCGCTGGCAGTCGCGCGCCGAGATGCGCCCCTTCTCGAAGCGGGTGGCGAGCGCGAGCATGTCCTCGTCGCCGAACGCCGCCTCGAGGCCGGCAAGCGCGCCGAGCGTCAGGCAGAGCGTCATAGGCTTGCCGTCGAGGACGGCATCGATCTCGCCGCGATGCTTGTTGGCCATGCGAGTCCCTTCCGCTTCCTCCCCCTCAAGGGGGAGGAACGTGTGATGCTACGCCGCCGCGAAGGTCAGCTCGCCTGCCGATTCGAGGGCGAGCTCGAAGGCCACCTCGCCGTCGTGGCGGCCGGTGATCTCGAAGGACGTGATCTGGAACGGCCCTTCCACGGTGCCGAAGTCCGGCACCACCACCTGCCATTCGCGGATCGTGCCGGCGAACACGTAGCCCCGGACCAGCTCGTCGGAGGCGGCGTCCTTGAAGATGCCCGACCCGGAAAGGCGCGCGCTTTTCGCGCCCGCGCCGGCCAGAAGCTCGCGCCATTGGCCCGCGCTCTCCTGGTGCGTAATGTCGACCGTCTCGGCGTTGAAGGCGATGGCGCGCGAGCGCAGGCCCGCCACCGTCGTGAAGCTGCCGGCGCCGTTGCTGTCGACCTTCAGGAGCAGGTCCTTGCCTTTTTGAGCGGCCATGTTTTCCTCGCTTGCGCGCCTGATCGCGCGTCTTACGACGCGCTGGCGCTCCGCGGGGGCGCGGCTCGCCGCGGGTCGCCTTGCTCCCCGGCTGCTTCGCAGCCGAAGTCGTGGATCTCGTCGCTAAGGCTGCGGCTCGGTCAGGGCGCGGAAGCGGGCGATGCCTTGGTAGGTCTCGCCGTCGGGATCGCGCAGCGCCTCGCTCGTCTCGTGGCGAAGGCTCACCAGGCGATGGCCGGCCGGCGTCAGCGCGCTCTCGTGCAGCGCGGCGCGCACGGCCTCCAGCACCTGATGCACCTCCTGCTCGCCGCCGGCCTTCGACCAGGCCCGCAGCGTGAGACCATGCTCCGAGCCCGTCTCGGTGCCCGTGCTCCAATCGCGCGTGGTCGAGGGCCCGAACGTGACGTACGGGAACGCGGCGCCGCGCGGCACGTCATCATAGATGCGCGCGCCGCCGAGAAGCGCGAGGAGCCCCGCGTCGGCGGCGAGCTTGGCGTAGACGGCTTTCTGCAACTCCCAGGCCGGGCTCGACATGCGCTACCTCCCGCCTCGGGGTGTGGTCTCGGGCCGTGCGGGGGCCAAGCGCTCGCTTTCCCGCGCCTCGCGGCGTGCGGCGAGGCGCGCCTCAACGCGCGCGACAGCGGTCTCCCGCATGCGGCTCGCCAGCGCTTCGGCGCGGGCGATGCCCAATCCCAGGAGGCGTGCGGACACCTTCATGGCACGCGCTCCTCGGCGAGGCAGCGCAGAAAGCGATGGCGCTCGCCTGCGTCGATGACGGCGCGGATCTCGAATTTGCGGGCGCCGAGCGTGAAGCGCATCTCGGGCAGCACGCCCGCGCGGTGCCTGATCCAGATCTCGTGACTGACGTGGCCGCCGACGCCATCCGCGCGCACGCTCTCGGCTCCGGAGGCGGGACGCACGGCGCCCCACACCTCGGCGACGAGCGCCCAGGTGCGCGTCACGCCGCCACCGCCGTCCGCCGAGGCAAGCGGTGCCTCGAGCGACAGGCGATGGCGCAGGTCTCCGATGGTGACGCTCACAGGCTGACCTCCCGGTAAGGCCGCAGGAGCTCCGAGACCGCCGGCGGAATGGCTGCCGCAGGTGAACCGATCTCGAGCGGATCGCGATGCTCGTACCAGTGCGCCACGAGCAGCAGGATGGCGTGGCGGATAGGCTGCGGAACATCCTCCGCCTCGTCGCCGATGCCGGCTTCGAAGGCGATCTCGATGCCGCCGGCGCGGAGGCCAGGCGCCGGCCAACCGCCATCGCGCGCGATGAGGCGGGGACTCATGGCCGCGCCATCGAGCAGATACGTGCCCGAGGAGACGGTGATTGGCGTGCCTGCCGCGTCTTTCACGACGACCGACGTGATGCCTTGAATGGGACGCAGCGGAAATTTCACAATGCCGCCTTCCGGCCAGGCGTCGAGCGTCAGCCGCCAGTCCTGCGTGATAAGGGCGAGACCCAGCGCCGCTTCGACGTGCAGGCGCGACGTCAGGATGAGGCTCGCGACGAGGATGTCCTCGGCGCTGCCGTCGAGGCGCAGGTGGGCCTTCGCCTCGGCGACCGTCACCGGCTCCTCGGCGGGCCCGCTCAGCAATGTGAGGGCCATGCGTCGCTCTCTCGATCAAGGGGACTCTTTTTGCACCGACGATTCACGCTTCGGGCTTTCTTGCGCTGCCGATTCACGTCGCGCCCGATAGGCGGCGCGACGATCGGAGCGGCAAGGGCCCGAAGCGATCGTGGTGCCTAACGAGCGAAGCCGCCGGAGGGGGCGCCGGCGGCTTCGCTCTCGACCGGCGGGCAGGGAGGAAACCCGCCGGTTATTTGCGCTCACGCGCCGAGCGCGCGTCTTTCGACGCGCTGGCGCTCCGCGGGGGCGGCCTTCGGCCGGGTCGCCTTGCTCCCGGGCTGCTGCGCAGCCGATTGGTTATTTCCCACTCCCCGTCCTACGGGGAGTGGGAGAGTCCTTACTCCTCGAAGCGGAGGAGCTTGATGGCGTTGGAGTCCTGCACGCCGCCGCCGACGCGCTTCGTGGTGTAGAAGAGCACGTAGGGTTTCGACGAGAAGGGATCGCGCAGCACGCGGATGCCGACGCGATCGACGATGAGGTAGCCGCGGCGGAAATCGCCGAACGCCACCGAATAGCTGTCGGTCGCGATCGCCGGCATGCTCTCGCTCTCGACCACCGGATAGCCCATCAGCAGCGACGGCTGGCCTGCTGCCGCGGCCGGCTGCCAGACGTAGTGGCCGTCGTCGTCCTTCATCTTGCGGACCGCGGCCTGGGTGCCGCGATTGAAGACGAAGGTGGCGCCCCCGCGGTAGCCCGCCTTCAGCGTGTAGACGAGATCGATCAGCTTGTCGGCCGGGTCGCTGGCCGGGAAGGCGCCGTCGACGCCGGTCTTGATGTAGCCGATCTCGCCCCACTCCGCCGTCGCGTCGGGCTCCTTGGTGTAGGCCATGAAGCCCTTGGGCTCGGAGGTGCCGTTGCCGTTGACGAACGCGGCACCCTCCTGCTCCGCGAAGGTGCCCTGCACCTCCTCGGCGATCCACGCGTCGATGTTGACGGCCGCATCGTCGAGCAGCGTCGCGGTCGCCGCCGGCATGGCGTAGAGCTCCATGGTCGGGAACGACAGCTCGGCCAGCGTCGGCGTGGTGGTCTGCGACCGGCTGGCCGTTTCCGCCACCCAGCCGTAGGCGAAGCCCGTGGTCGCGAACGGCTTCTTGTAGACCGATCCCGACACCTGGCGCACGGAGGCGATGGCGCGGATGGGGGAAATGTCCTTCAGCGCCGAGAGCACGGCGCGCTCGGTCTCCGGCGGCACGAGATATCCGCCATCGGCGCCGGCGTTGGTCGATACGGCGAGGGCCTTGGCCTCGAGCCGCGACAGGTTCGCGGTCTCACCCTTCCTCACGTAGTCGTCGAAGGCCGCGCGATACTCGCGCAGGGCGGCGGGCTCCGCCGTGCCGCCGATGTGTGGCCGCTCCGCCTTGACGGCGAGGCGGTCGGCAACGCGCTTCGTCTCGTCGAGCGCGCGGTCGAGGCGGGCGAGCTTGTCGTCGACCAGGGGATCGGCGGCCGAGCGGCGCTCGAGATCGGCGAGGCGCTCGTCGTTGGTCTCCTTGTAGGCCTCGAAGGCGCGCATGAACTCCTCGAAGGCGGCGCCGACGCTGCTGCCGGCTTTCGTTTCGAGATCTGTGTCGTCTGTCATCCGTGATGTCCTTTGCTGAAGTCGCGGTTTGCCGCTCAGTGATGACGAAGGGTGCGCGACGCTGCCCGCATGCGGGCCGCCAGGCGTGCCTCAGTGCTCCGGCCTTGGCCCGCGTCCCGCAGGGCCTCGAGGCCACGGAGGCCATCGCGGAGCACCGCGCGGGCCTCGCTTCGCGTCAGCCCAGCATCCCGCGTGAGCCAGCGCTCGAACTCGCGCTCGGTCGGAGTTGCCCCCGCGAACGGCGCGTCCTTGCTCGACGTGATGCGCGCCTCGGGGAGGAGCGGGAACGTCACGATCGAGATTTCCCAAAGGTCGATCTTGTCGAGGCGGCGCACGCCGGTCGCCCGGTCGCGGCGCGCCTTCACGGTGCGAAAGCCGATCGAGAGGCCGTCCAAGGCGCCGGCGCGCATTAGCGCCATGACCTCGCGCGCCTTCGTGATCTCGCGCATCAGGCGGCCCTTTGCGTAAAGCCCGCGGCTGTCCTCCTCGATGGCCGTCCAGACGCCGATGGGCTGGGCGGCGTCGTGCTGGAAGAGGAGCTTGATGCCGCGCGGGCCGCGCTGAGCGAGGCTGTCGCGGAAGGCCCCCGGCAGCACGACGTCGCGGCCGAGATCCTCGCGGTTGAAGACGCTGGCGTAGCCCTCGAACGTGCCGTCGGCATCGGCGTCCTTGAAGTCGAGGTGGGTGAACTTCACCTCGGGCACGGCCGCGGCCGTCGCGAATCGCTGCCGCGCAGGCTGGATCATGCGCTCTTCTCCTCGTGTCATGTCAGGCTTGCTCGCCCGATGCCTCGTCGCGCGGCGCGTAGCCCACGGCAGCGCGCTTCTCGTTCATGGTCAGGAAGCTCGCTTTCTCGACGCGTGCCCACAGCGCCTCGCGCTCGCTTGTGAGCGCCTCGATCTGGTCGAGGTCGGGCTTGAGCTCGAGGCGCGTCGCTTTGTTGCCAGCCTTCGGCAGGACGTGCTTACCTATCTCCGGATGCCAAGCCGGCGCGAGCCAGGCCGCGAGGGCCTTGGCCGTGCGCGTCACCAGCGGCAGGACGGTGCCGCGCCAGAAGGCACGCTGGGCTTCCTGATAATTGGAATAGGTGTTGTCGCCCGGGATGCCGAGCAGCATGGGGGGTATGCCGAAGGCGAGCGCGATCTCGCGCGCGGCGCCATTCCTCGCCTCGATGAAATCCATCTCCTTGGGCGACAGGCTGAGCGGCTTCCAGTCGAGCCCGCCTTCGAGCAGCAGCGGGCGTCCTGCCCGGCGCGGACCCTGGAAGCCCTGCTCCAGCTCGTCCTTCAGGCGCTCGAACTGCTCGGGCGTCATGCGTCCACCGGCGCCGCCATAGACCAGCGCGCCCGACGGCCGCGCCGAGTTGTCGAGCAGCGCCTTGTTCCAGCGGCCGGCCGTGTTGTGGATGTCGATGGCCTGGGCGGCGGCCTCGACCGGGCTCATGCCGTAGTGGTCGCTCACGGGATGGAAGAGGCGCACGTGCAGGATCGGACGCACGCCGGGGAGCGGTTCGTCCTCGAAGCGCACGGTTCTTCCCGCACACGTGTACTCATAGGCCTCGGGCCAACCCTCCGTGCCGGGCACCACCTTCATGCGGTCGGGACGCAGGGCGTAGAGCTCGCAGAGCTTGCCATCGACGGCGACGGCCTCGACGTAGGCGTTGCCGGCGACGAGGAGGTAGCCGTACCAGGCCTCGAGCAGGTCGGTGGCGGTGTGATCGAAGCTCGGCCGGGCGAGGAGATCGAGGAGCGGATGCTCGTGATGCTCGTCGTCGCCCTCGTAGAGAAGGAGCGGCACGGAGGCGGCGGCCTCGGCAATCATGCGCACGGCGCGATAGACGATGGCGTTCTGCATGAAGCCTTCGCGGGCGAAGGCCTCGTAGTCGCGCGGCGTCCACACCGGGCGGCCCAGCGTCTCGAGCACGAGCAGCGGACCGGTGGCGCTGGCCTTTGCCTCATTTGCCGTTGCCGGCGCAGCAGTGTGCGTGCGCGAGCTAGGCCAAAGGCCCGCCAGCGTCTCCAGGATGCGCGGCATAGAGGAGTCCTTATCAGGTCGGCAGCGGGCCGCAGGGCGCAGGCAGCTAGGTGAGCGGAAATTGCCGCCCGTTGCCTGCTGCCTGCTTTCAGAGTTGTCTAACTGCCGGGTCGGTGGCGCGGTCGATCAAGAGGTCGGTCAGGGCCCACACCAAAGCGTCGACGCGATCGGGGCTGCGGCCGCGGGCGAGGCCGTCGGCGCCGAAGGCGAGCATCTGCTCCTCGAGCGTCGCATGGATGCCGACGTGGGCTACGCGGCCCTCGGCGTAGAGGGCGGCCACAGGCTCGGCGCGCAGCCACTTGCCGCGCGTCGCGCGCACGCAGCGCACCGCCACCGCCTCGTCGATCTGGCGCAGCACGGCGGTGACGAGATCGCCGCCCTGGTTGACCTCGGCGACGACGCGGTCGGCCATCATTTCCTTATAGGCGCGCACGGCGGCGCGGGCCCAGACCTGGGGCTCGCGGCCCTGCAGCGATCTGTCGGCCACGACATAGGCGCGGCCGTCGGCGGCGAGGCCGGCGACGATGATGCCGCACGCGTCCGAATTGGCGGTTGCCGTGACCGGAGGGTCGACGGCGACGACGATGGTGGTGAGCTCGGGGCAGTCCCTGACGCGGCTGGTCTCGATCCAGTCGCGGCGCCAGAGACTGCCCGAGCGGTCGTCGACGATCTCACCCAGCAATTCCTGACGGCCGAGCGCGGTGCCGGCGTAGCGCCGCTCCATCTCGGAGATGAAGGACGGCGCGAGGTTGGCGGCGTTGGCGGACGTGGCGGCGCGGGTGACCACGGTCGCGGGGTCATCCATGATGGTCTTCAGAAGCGGCAGCGGGCGCGGCGTGGTGGTGACGGCAACGGCTGGCCTTTCGCCAAGCCGCATGCCGAACTGCAGCATGTCCCAGGTCTCCTCGGGGCGGCGCCACTTGGCGAGCTCGTCGCACCAGGCGGCATCGAACTGCGGACCGCGCAGGCTGTCGGGGTCCTCGGCGGAGAACACCTGCGCGACGGCGCCGTTCGGCCAGACGAGCTGCGATCTCGAAACTTCCAATGCGGGGCGCTCATGGGGCTCGTGAACGGCAAGCAACCCCGAAACGCCCTCTATCATCACGCGGCGCGCATCCGTGAGCGTCTCGCCGACGAGCGCGATGCGGCGCGCGGGTTCGGCTCCGAGCGGCGGGATGGCGAGCGCTTTCGCGCGCACCCATTCGGCACCGGCGCGCGTCTTGCCGGCGCCGCGCCCGCCGAGGATCAGCCAGACGCGCCAGTCGCCGCCGCCGGTTGATTTCTGCGGTGGAAGCTGGTCGTCGCGCGCCCAGACCTGCCAGTCGGCCAGAATGAAGGCGAGCGTGTCAGGCTCGAGGCTTGCGAGGTGCTCGCTTAGGTGCCCCGACGCCGCCGAGGCGCTCAAGGCGCTCCGCAATCTCGCGGCGCATGCGCTCCGCGTCGGCGCCGATGCCGCCGGCTCGGGTGGCGTCTCTCTCCTGGTCGAGCTCAGCGACGGCCTCCGTGACCTTCTCGAAGTTGTTGATCAAGGTGGCGAGCGCGCGGCTTTCACGCTCCTCGTCCTGGGCCGAACGGGCTTTACCGCTCGCCATTCGCTTCTCCATGTGCTCGAGCTTCAGACTGATGGCGCGATAGAGACGCGCGATGACGGCTCTCTGCGCGGCGCGCGTCGGGAGCGCGCTTGGACCTTCGGGATCGCTTGGAGCGTCCGGGTCGTCCGGTTCCTCCGGCACACGCGCGGCGATGGTGCGCCGGCGCTTGGCGCTGCCGGTTTCATCCTTGCCGTCCGATGTGGTTGGAGAAGCCGCCGTATCGCGCGTCGTCGACACTTTGCGAGCCATACCGAAATACTATCGATCTACCGTTGCGCTGTCAATGAAAAACAATGGCTCCGCAGGCCAATATTTTGTGCATTTTGCACTAGTCTTCTCTATTTCCAATTTTTACTGAACCGACCACAGTATATCGGGTTGCGTCGCCGGGGATAACTTTGCGCGACGCGCGCCGCCGCGCCCTGCTTACATCGCTCATCAAGGCGCTCCTCCGTCTTCCTTGTGCCAGATAAATAACCATAATGCGCGTCTCTGAGTTCGAGTCCGCGCGCGGCCGGGAGGGTGGACCCTCCGCCGTGCAACGGCTCGCGCGCGACTTCAGTCTCGACTTCAAGATAGGCGGCGGGCGGCACCTTGAGCGACTGGTTCTTCAAGCGCGGGCGGCGCGAGGGCATCGACTGGATGGCCCTCGATTCCAAGCTCGACTCGTCGATGTCGGAGATCTGGGCGCGCTGCAAGAGCCTGTGGGACGCCGGCTCGAGCTTCTTCGCCCGCTTCAAGCTCACGGGCTGGCGGCGGCTCACCAACGAAGCCGCCTCCGAGCTCTTCTCGTGCACGTTGGGCGGCCTCTTCGTTCTCTACGCACTGGCGCTGCCCGCGTTCCTCGACTTCGACGAGGGGCGCTTCCTCACCGGCAAGTACAGCGTCAAGTTCCTCGATGCGGCCGGCAACGAGATTGGCCAGCGCGGCATCCTGCACAACGACGCGGTGCCGCTCGAGGAGATCCCGGACGCCGTCATCAAGGCGACGCTCGCCACCGAGGACCGCCGCTTCTTCGAGCACTACGGCATCGACGTGCTCGGCACGCTGCGCGCTCTGGTCGAGAACCTGCGCGCCAACGACGTGGTGCAGGGTGGCTCGTCGCTCACGCAGCAGCTC
>JBFXEP010000040.1:0-13283 GCA_050179995.1 Hyphomicrobium sp. | reverse complement strand
CAGACACGCGGATTCCGGCAACAAAGCGGACGGCGCCTGTCGGATCGTTCAGGATCTTGTGGCTGCTAGGATCGCCGCCAGTCCCTCGCGGTAGGACGGATAGGCGAGCTCGACGCCCAGGTCCTCGCGGATGCGCCGGCTCCGGACGCGGCGGTTCTCGGCGTAGAAGCTCAATCCCATGGGCGAGAGCGGAGCCTCCTCGAATGGGATCTCCGGGGGTGGATCGACACCCATCAGGCGGGCGGCGTGGAGCACGACATCCTGCGGCGGCGAAGGCTCGCCGTCCGTCACATTGTAGACATCGTGTGACCCATGTCCCTCGGCGGAAGCCAAGAGGACGGAGGCGATGTCGTCCACGTGGATGCGGTTGAACACCTGTCCGGGCTTGACGATGCGGCGCGCCTCGCCGCGCGCGAGGTCGTCGATGGCGCTGCGGCCCGGGCCGTAGATGCCGCCCAGGCGGAAAATGCGCGTCTGTTTGGCGGAGGTACGCGCCAAGCCGAGCCAATCGTCCTCGGCGGCGAGGCGGCGGCGTGTGCGCTCGGAGCCGGGTCTCGGCGTCGCCGTCTCGTCGATCCAGGCGCCGCCCGTGTCGCCGTAGACGCCGATGGTGGAGAGGTAGCCGATCCAGGCGAGGCGCGGCGCGGCGGCGATGTCGCGCGCGTGGTGGGCGAGCAGCGGATCGCCGGTCTGCGTCGGGCCGGCGGACATGAGGATGTGGGTCGCGCGGGCGATGGCTTCTGACACCTCGGGCGCGGGTGACGTGCCGTCGAAGGGAATCGCGTCGAAGCCGAGCGTGCGGATGCGGGCGAGGCCGTCGGACGTGCGGGCGGTGCCGGCGATCTGCCAGCCCCGCGGCGCGAGGCGGCTGCCAAGCGCCTCGGCCGTGTAGCCGAGGCCGATGCAGAGGATGTTCATGCGGTCCATTCGCGGCGCACGTCGGGATCGGGTTCGGCCAGCTCATGCGCGGTGCGCGCGGCGGAGATGGCGTCCGGCGCGGCGAGCCGGCGATAGGCCCAGACCGCCATGGCGCGCACGAGCGGCGAAGGATCGCCCAGGAGCGCGGTGACGTGGGGGAGCAGGGATGCGTCGCCCGCGTTGCCGGCGGCGATGAGGCAGTTGCGCACCACGCGATCGCGGCCCGTGCGCTTCACGGGCGTGCCGCGGAAGCGGGCGCGGAAGGCTGCGTCGTCGAGCACGAGCAGGTCGGCCAGCGGCGGATTGTCGAGCTCGGCCCTGACGGAGAGGCGTGCCTCGCGTGCCTCGGCCGCGAACTTGTTCCACGGGCAGACGGCGAGGCAGTCGTCGCAGCCGAAGACGCGGTTGCCAATGGGCTCGCGGAACTCGGGGGCGATGTGGCCTTTGTGCTCGATGGTGAGGTAGGCGATGCAGCGGCGCGCGTCGAGCTGGTAGGGCGCCGGGAAGGCGCGCGTCGGGCAGACATCGAGGCAACGCGAGCAGCTTCCACAGTGGTCATGCTCGGGGTTGTCGGGCTCGAGTTCGGCTGCGGAGAGAATGGCACCGAGAAAGAGCCAGGAGCCCGCCTCGCGCGCTACGAGGTTGGTGTGCTTGCCCTGCCAGCCGATGCCGGCGGCCTCGGCGAGGGGCTTTTCCATCAGGGGTGCGGTGTCGACGAACACCTTGACCGGCGCGCCCGAGTCCTGCTCGAGGGCGCCCGCGAGATCCTTGAGCTTGCGCTTCATGACGTCGTGGTAGTCGGCGCGCTTGGCGTAGGTCGAGACGACGGCCGTGAGCGGCTCGGCCAAGGCCAGCATGGGATCGGTGTCGGGCGCGTAGCTCATGGCCAGCATGACGACCGAGCGGGTCTCGGGCCAGAGCTCGCGCGGATCGCGGCGGCGGTCGGCGGTGGTTTTCATCCACTCCATGGAGCCGTGGCGGCCTTCGGCGAGGAAGGCAAGGAGGCGCTCGCCGGCGAGCGGGATGGCGTCGGGGCGCGCGATGCGTACGGAGTGGAAGCCCGCCGCATGCGCCTTGTCGCGGAGCGCGGCCTTGATCGCCGCGGCGGCGGACGTCTTGTCTTCGGTGTGGGTCGCGATCTGCATGGCCGGGCCGGTCAAAAGTCGAGGTCGGCGTAGACGGGCGCGGGCGCGATGCCCGGCATGCGATCGGCGAGCAGGGTGCGGAACGCCGGGCGCGACTTCATGCGTGCGTACCATGCCTTGGCCGAGGGGTAGGCGTCCCAGGGGACCTCGCCGAGGTAGTCGATGCACGACAGGTGTCCGGCGGCCGCCATGTCGGCGAAGCTCATCTCGTCGCCGGCGAGCCAGCTCCGCTCGTGGGCGAGGTGGTTCACGTAGGTCACGTGATGGCGGATGTTGGCGCGGATGGCGCGCAAGGCACCGGTATCGGGCGCATGAGCCTCGGCCGCCATCAGGTGGCCGTAGACGCGCTCGACCAGCAGCTCGCGCGTCACCTCGCGGTCGAGCTTGCCGTGGAACCAGTCGACGAGGCGGCGCTGCTCGGCCCGCTCTCCGGGGCTGCCGTGGAACAGAGGTGCGGGGCGGCCCTGCGTTTCCTCCTCCACGGAGCGGCCGGCGAGGTACTCGGAGATAGCGTAGGCGCCGCAAAGCGTCAGCCCGCCCTCCAGCTCGAGGACAGGCAGCTCACCCGCGGGGTTGAGAGCGAGGAAGGCCGGGCGGTACTCCCAGGGCCGCTCGTCGGCCAAGGTTACCGGGATGCCGATCTCGGAGAGCGCGACGCGGACCGAGCGCGAACGCGGGCAAAGCCGGAATTGCGTCAGCCTGTGCATGGTTTCAGACACGCAAACCTCGGATTGCAGGGTGGCCTCGGTTTGTAAGGTGGCCGTCAGCTTGGGTGCCTTTTGTGGGTTCCCCGAGGCGATGCATGTGTCACGCGGCCGCCGCCGAGGGACCGTATCCTCGTTTCCTCAAACGTGCTACCGACCCCTTCCGTCGAAACCCTTCCCGCCGCATCCCGACCACCACCAGCTCCGGAGAGCACGCGCCCATGGCGATCTGGCAAGCCCTTCTGCTCGGGTTCCTGGAGGGGCTGACGGAGTTCTTGCCCGTGTCGTCGACGGGGCATCTCCTGCTCGCCGGGCATTTCCTTGGTTTCGACAGTCCGGGCAAGACCTTCGAAGTTCTGATCCAGCTCGGCGCCATCCTCGCCGTCGTGGTCGTCTATTTCCAGCGTCTCCTGCAGATGGCCTGCGCGCTGCCGACAGATCCCGGCGTGCGCCGTTTCGTGCTCGCCGTGCTCGTCGCCTTCCTGCCGGCAGCCGTGATCGGGGCCGCGGCGCACGACTTCATCAAGGACGTGCTGTTCGAGACGCCGAAGCTCATCTGCCTCATGCTGATCCTCGGCGGTCTCGTGCTGCTCGCTGTCGACAAGCTCACGTTCTCGCCGCGCTACCACGACGTGATCGAGATACCGACGTCGCGGGCGTTCGGCATCGGCCTCTTTCAATGCCTGGCCATGATCCCCGGCGTGTCGCGCTCGGGCTCGACCATCGTCGGCGGCCTCCTGCTCGGGGCGGACAAGAGGACGGCGGCGGAGTTCTCGTTCTTCCTCGCCATGCCGACCATGGCTGGCGCATTCGCGCTCGATCTCTACAAGAACTGGGAGCGCCTCAGCGTGTCCGACGCGCTGCCGATCGGGGTCGGGTTCGTGGCGGCGTTCGTGACCGGCGTGGTGGTGGTGAAGTACGCGCTTGGCTTCATCGGGCGCCACGGCTTCAGCCCGTTCGCGTGGTGGCGCATCGCGGTGGGCGCGCTCGGTCTCGCGGCGCTCGTGATCTACGGGTAGTGGTGCGCCGCCGTCAGGCGGCGTGGGAGGCGGCCGGCAGCGTCAGGGCCAGCTTGAGGCTCGGCAGGTCGGTTGCCGTGCGCAGGCGCTCGAGGGCCGCGGGCTCGCGGACCAGGCGCGAGATGCGGGCGAGCGCCTTCAAATGATCCCCACCCGCGTGGTCGGGCGCGAGCAAGAGGAAAATGAGGTCGACGGGCTCGCTGTCCTGGCTCTCGAAATCGATGGGCGTCTTCATCCGCGCGAAAAAGCAGACGATGCTGGTGAGCCCCGTGAGCTTCACGTGCGGGACGGCGATGCCGCGGCCGAGGCCGGTCGAGCCCAGGCGCTCGCGCTGAAGCAGGGTGTCGTAGATCAGCCGCGCATCGAGCCCGGTCACATCGGATGCGCGCGCGGCGAGGTCGAGGAGCGCCTGCTTCTTGCTCGTCGCCTCGAAGGCGGGAAAGATGCCGCCGGGTGCCAGTAGATCGCCTAATTCCATGTGTCCGGTCCCATTGGGTCAGGGATGGCGGCTCGGCCGCTTCATCCGATTCAGTCACTGGCGCGCCCGTGCCGTTTTCGGCTGCGGGCCCCCGCGCTTTCCGTTTCAAACGCTGGTGACGCTCGTTTTGTACCGGGTGCCTTGCAGCAATCGTGCCGATCGGCCTGCCCAGAACGCGAAAAGCGTGCTCCTTCCGACAGTTCTTCCCGCCCCTGGCTCCTTCGGCCCGTGTGGCGCCCCGCTGTGACTTGCGCCCTTCAGTACGCACCCTTGCGCGCCGGCCGTTGTCATTCGTGACACTTCGGCAGCGCGTCTCTTCTCAGGTTTCCGCGAATAGCGGGTTCCGGTACGCGATGCAATCCGGGAGGTCACTGATCCGCGGTAGGGGCGCGCCCTTTGCGGGCCGGCCGTGACGCCTCCCTGGCACGGCCTTTCTCAACGTTCTTCTATGCATTCCAATCTGTTGCGTGCGCCTCCGGCGCCCAATCCAACAGCAAAATGACGCTAGATCGGTCGCAGGGGGGTGTCAATCCTGCGGTGCGGAAGAGCTGTGCGCTTGCGGCAACCCGTCAATTGCCGATTCGTTCCGCCAACCGTTTCTCGCGGCGGCGCTGGACGGAGGAGGGGATGCGCATGGCCTCGCGGTATTTCGCGACCGTGCGCCGGGCGATGTCGATGCCCTCCTCCTTGAGCCGATCGACGAGTTTGTCGTCGGAGAGGATGGCGCGCGCGCTCTCGGCGTCGATCATCTGGCGGATGCGATGACGGACGGCTTCCGACGAGTGGGCCTCGCCGTCGCCCGCCGACTGGATGGCCGAGGTGAAGAAGTACTTGAGCTCGAAGATGCCGCGCGGGGTGGCCATGTACTTGTTCGAGGTGACGCGCGAGACGGTCGATTCGTGCATGGAGATGGCGTCGGCGACGGTCTTGAGGTTCAAGGGGCGCAAGTGCTGCACGCCGTGGGTGAAGAAGCCGTCCTGCTGGCGGACGATCTCCTCGGAGACCTTCAGGATGGTGCGTGCGCGCTGGTCGAGGCTTTTCACGAGCCAGTTCGCCGTCTGCAGGCATTCGAGCAGGTAGCCGCGGTCGCGGTCGCAGCGCGCGGTCTTGTTGACCTCGGTGAAGTAGGTGCGATTGACGAGCACGCGCGGGAGCGTGTCGCTGTTGAGCTCGATGCTCCAGCTGCCGTCCGAGGCCGCGCGCACCAGCACGTCGGGCACGACGGGCTGCAGCTGCACGGAGCCGAACTTCAAGCCCGGCTTGGGATTGAGGCGCTTGATCTCGTCGATCATGTCGGTGATCTCGCTCATGTCGGCACCGATGACCTTGCGCAGCGCGGCCATGTTGTGGGCGGCGAGAAGATCGAGATTGTCGAGGAGAGCGGCGATCTGCGGATCGTAGCGGTTCTGGTCCTTGAGCTGCAGCGCCAGGCACTCGGCGAGCGAGCGCGCGAACACGCCCGGCGGATCGAGCGTCTGCAGGAGGGCCAAGACCTTCTCGACCAAGGAGAGCGGCGCGCCGAGCTTTTGGGCGAGCTGGTCGAGGTCGGCACGCAGGTAGCCGGCCTCGTCCACCATGTCGATCAGGTACTGGCCGATGAGCCGCTCGACGTGATCGCGCGTGACGAGCGGAAGCTGCTCGGAGAGATGGTCGCGCAGCGACACGTCGCTCGAGACGAACGCTTCGGGGTTGATGTCCTCGCCGTCGAAGGAGCCCGTGCGCTGGCGCAGCGTCGCCCAGCCCGAGGCTTCATCCGCGGCGCCCGCTGACGCGCCGCTGTCGGAGAATGTACCGTCGTAGTCGCCGTCGAGGCCGCCGTCGGTCTCCGCCACGGGCTTTGCCAGATCGAGCCATTCGTCCTCGCCGTTTGCCTCGGCGCGATCGGGGACGGCTTCGGGCTCGGCCTCGCGCTCGGCTTTCGGGTTTTGATCCGGCGCCTCGTCCATCTCGAGAAGGGGATTGCGCTCAAGCTCGGTTTCGACGAACTGACCGAGCTCGAGGTTCGACAGTTGAAGCAAGCGAATGGCCTGCTGCAGCTGGGGCGTCATCACCAGCTGCTGGCCCTGCCGCAACTCGAGCTTGGCCGTCAGTGCCATTGCACAACTTTCAGTTTCGGCACACGCAAACCCCTGGACGCACTATGCCGCGGCCGCTCGAGCCCGGACCGGCATCTCTCTTGCATAAAAAGCTCATGCTGACGGTCATGCACCGAGGCTTTGCGACGCGCAAGGCCTTCCGATGCTGCAGGCCCCGGGTATGTCGCGAATTCGCTCCGGGGAGCACGCTACCCTAACGGGTGTTAACGAACATATCGCCCAGATAGACCCGGCGCACATCTTCGTTGGCTATGATTTCCGCCGGCTTACCTTGTGTCAAAACCTGACCATCGTAGATGATATAGGCCCGGTCGATCAGGCTCAGGGTCTCGCGCACGTTGTGGTCCGTGATGAGGACGCCGATGCCGCGATCCGTCAAATGGCGCACGAGCTGCTGAATGTCGCCGACGGCGATGGGGTCGATGCCGGCGAAGGGCTCATCGAGGAGGATGAATGACGGGCGGGAGGCCAGCGCGCGGGCAATCTCGCAGCGGCGCCGCTCGCCGCCGGAGAGGGCCATCGAGGGCGACCTCCTCAGCCGCGTGATGTGGAACTCCTCGAGCAGGCTCTCGAGCTGCTCGCGGCGCCGCTTGCGGCTGGGCTCGACCAGCTCGAGCACCGCCATGATGTTCTGCTCGACGGTGAGGCCGCGGAAAATCGAGGCTTCCTGCGGCAGGTAGCCGATGCCGAGACGGGCGCGCCGGTACATGGGGAGGGGCGTCACGTCGCGGCCGTCGATGGTGATGCGGCCCGCGTCCGCCGGCACGAGGCCGGTGATCATATAAAAGACAGTTGTCTTGCCGGCGCCGTTCGGCCCCAAGAGGCCCACGGATTCGCCGCGGCCCACGGCGAGGCTCACGCCGCGCACGACGAGACGCTTGCGGTAGCTTTTCTGGACATTGTCGGCGACGAGCCAGCCCTGGTGGGAGGCGTAGTACTCGGCCTCCTCCTCCGAGGCGTAGCCGTGCGCTCCCCCGTTCACGGCAGGCGCGCGCGGGCCCGCCCGCTTCTTCAATGGCCACAACCTCATGCTGGCCGCCTGCCGTGTTCCCTGCTCATGGCGCGCTCCGACATTCGGGGCTCGGCGCGCGGGCATTCGAGCGCTTTTCCGCATCGCCTGTCAATTCGGGAGACCTCAAGGTGGAGCGGGTGTTTCGGTCGCAGACCAGCCGTCCACGGGGGTGCCGCCGGGTGGCGTTTGGGCCTTCGACTTCCTCGCCTCGGACTTCTTCCTCTCGGCCTCGACCTCCTCCGGGAAGAACACGGCGCTGGCGCGGCCCTTGCTCTCCGGCGCGGGCTCGGCCGGCGCCTCGGTGACCCATCCGCCGCCGGAGGGGCTGGCCGTCGTGTTCTGGGGCGCGGTGTCGATCTTGCTTTCGCCGCTCGTCATGTCGATCAGGAGCCGGGTGCCGCGCACCATGTTCTTGCCGCGCGACAGGACCACGTTGCCGCCCATGGTGATCTTGTTGGTCTTGGCGTCGAAGTCGGCCCAATCGCCGGTGGCGGTCTGGCCGTCCTTGGACGTCACGTGGACCTCCTTGCGGGCTTCGAGGCGGGTCAGCTCGGTGCTCTGCTTGTTGCCGGCGTCGGGCGTGGTGCCGGGCGTCGCTGCGTCGAGAAGCCCTGCCTCGCCCCTGTAGAAGGCGGAAAGCTCCGCGCAGCGGATCTTGAAGGTGTCCTGCGTCGCGTCGACGTCGCCGCGGAACACCGCGACCTTGCGCTTGTCGTCGACGTCGAGCGAATCCGCGGTGAGGTCCACGGGCGCGTCGGGGTTGGTCTTGAACGAGGCGAGACCGCCCGCGCCGGCGCTGCTGTCGGCGGCGTCCTCCTTCTTCGCGGGTGCCTTGCCGTCCGCGGCGCGGATCAGGCGCGCGCTGATGCGGCCCGGGCCGAGGCCACCCTCGGGGGGTGCGGTAAGCTCGGCCGTACCCGCCGTGCGATCGATGGCGAGGCGGCCGCCGCGCAACTCGTTGCCCGACTGCTTGATGACGACGTTGCCGACGAGGCGGACGGTGCCGGCGCGTTGATCGATCTCGACGCGCTCACCCGCGGCACGGCGATCGGTTCCCGAGGTCATGATGACCTCGCCCTGGAGGACGGCTTTCTCGGCGAGGGCGTCGAAGTCGGCGGTGTCGCTCGTCACCACGTCGCCGTTCTCGCGCTTCATCAGCACGGGGCTCTTGGCGAGGATGCGCTTCACCTTGCCGCCTGGGCCGGCTTGTGCGTTTCCGGATGCGGCCTCGGGCGCGCCGCCGCCCAGCATGCCGCCGCCTTCGTAGAACACCTCGAGCTCGGGCGTGGTGAGCTGGGCCCCGGCCTGGTTGGCGCGCACGCTGCCCGAGAAGACGGCGCGCTTGCCGGTATCGTCCACGTCGAGGCGGTTGGCGTCGATATCGATCGGGCCGTTGGAGGGTGTGAAGAGGGCACTCTCGGTGCCGCTCGCGGCGGTGCCGGACTCCTGCTCTTTCGCGGGATCGCTCTCCTTCGCGGGGTTTGGGGGCGGCGTGAGCTGGACCGCGACCTCCTCGACGAACGTCGCCTCGCGCGCCTTCTGGCGCAGCGTCATCTGTTTGGCGCGAATGGACCCAGACGGAAACTCGACCAGCACGGGTTCCTTGGAGGTCAGAAGATCCTCCTTGGTGAGGATGGTGGCCTGCGTGAGCCGCGCCTTGAGGCCGCTTTGTGAGTCGACATTGATCTCCTCGTAGAGGTCGAGGAGGCCCTTCTCGTTGTTATAGACGCCGCGCACGGCGGTGATGTCGGTGCGCGTCTTGTCCGGCTGATGGACCTCGCCCACGATGCCGTTGAGCTTCACCACGTTCGGCATGGCGAGATCCTGCTCGGCGGTCTTGGCGGTGAAGACGTAGGTGGAGCCGTCCTTGTTGAAGCCTTCGTAGCGGGGGTTCTTCATGGTCAGATCCTCGGGGAGGATCTGACGAATGGAAAGTCCGGGGAGCGCCCCCTCGCCGACGATGCCGGCGGTGTGGGCGATCGAGAGCACGTATCCCCCGAGCAGGGCGAGGGCGCCCACGGGACACACGACGCGGAGCAGGCGCACGAGAGCCGTGCGGCGGGCCGCGCGGCGGAACTCGCCCGTGCGGTCGACGGACGTGACCACGCCGTCGCCGGTACGGCGCATGCCGGCATAGCTTGCCTGGTCAGCGGTCATGGCCATCGGGGTTCCCCGCCCTCGACATCATCGGCTTCGTCCGGCGCACTGGATCGCGATTGGCGGCGCGTTGTCCGCAGGGCGTTGCCACGGGCATCGGGTGAGCCGTGTGCAGGTGCGAAGGCGCTCGAACAGTTGCCTGAAATTGGGGTGAGATTGGGACTGGGACAAGCTCAGCCCCTGCTCCCGCGAGGCGTATCCGGGTGTTTGCCCCGAGGGGTGTGTCCCGCGGATCGTAGCTGCCGAGACGATCAGTGGGCGAAGATGTCGTCCTCTCCGTAGCCCGCGAGGTCGAGCTTGGCGCGGGTCGGCAGGAACTCGAACGCCGCCTTGGCGAAGGGCTCGCGACCCTCCCGCTTCAGCATGGCGTCGAGCTTCGCCTTCAAGGCGTGCAGGTGCAAGACGTCGGCGGCGGCGTAGGCGAGCTGCTGCTGGCTCAATGGCTCGGCGGCCCAGTCCGAGCTCTGCTGCTGCTTCGAGAGCTCGATGCCGAGCAGCTCGCCGACGAGGTCCTTGAGGCCATGGCGATCGGTGTAGGTTCGCACCAGCTTAGAGACGATTTTCGTGCAGTAGACAGGGGTTACGGCGACACCGAGGTACTTCTCGATGGCCGCCAGATCGAAGCGGGCGAAGTGGAATATCTTGAGCACCGCGGGGTCGGTGAGGAGCGCCTTCAAGCGGGGCGCGTCATAGGTCGCGGGGTCGGGGCGGACGAGATGGGCCGTGCCGTCGCCGCCCGAAAGCTGGACGAGGCACAGGCGATCGCGCTGCGGGTTGAGGCCCAGGGTCTCGGTGTCGATCGCGACGCTGCCCTTGAAGGTGAGGCCGGCCGGGAGGTCGCCCTGATGCAGAGTGATGGACGGAGCAGACATGTGCGCCTCGCGGTAGGAGCTCTACTTGTAACTAATTGAAAAATATTGATGAATTTTAAAAACCCAGGGGCCGGTGTAGCGGTTCCCCGGAGCAAATGCAAGGGCGGGTGCGGCGCCGTCCGCCGGAATCTGGAGCCCTCGCACTTATCCTCCCCGATGCAGGCACGACGATAGTGGGCTGAGCTTTCCGCGGACAAGCTTGCCGGGCCCATGGACGACACCCCCAATCTCAAGCTCCCCTATATCCTTGCGGCGCAGTCGCAAAAGCACGTGACGCACAACGAGGCGCTGCGGGCGCTCGATGCCATCGTGCAGCTCGCGGTCAAGGACAAGGATCTCGCCACGCCGCCCGGCTCGCCCGGCAACGGTGACCGCTATCTGGTGGCGGCGAGCCCCACCGGGGCCTGGGCCGGTCACGCGACGCACGTGGCCGCCTGGCAGGACGGCGCCTGGACCTTCTACGCGCCGGTCGCCGGGTGGCTGGCCTGGGTCGAGGACGAGAGCCAGAGCTACCTCTTCTCGGGCGGTGGGTGGATACCGGCCCCGGGTGGAGGCGGCACCTCGATCGTGCCGAAAGGCGCCTGGAGCTCCGTCTCGACCTACGTGGTCGGGGACCTCGTCGAGCACGAAGGTTTGGCCTTCCTCTCCAACGTCGACGCCAACATCGACAACGAACCCGACGCGGAGACGCCGGGCTCCACGGCGGAGTGGACCTACTTCGCGCCTGTCGCCGGCGGCGGAGGGGGCGAGGGCGGCAGCGTCAATCCGACGCCGCTGGTCGGCGTCAACGCCACGGCGGACACGACCGACCGCCTCAAGGTCTCGAGCCCGGCCTCGCTCTTCGATCACGAAGGCGCGGGGCACCAGCTCAAGATCAACAAGGATACGACAGCCGACACGGCGAGCGGCCTGTTCCAGACCGATTATTCGGGCCGCGCCGAGTTCGGCCTTGCGGGCGACAACGACTTCCACGTCAAGGTGAGCCCGGACGGCAGCGTCTGGCACGAGGCGCTGGTGATCGACCGTTCGACCGGCTCGGTGCGCGGCAGAACGGCTGGCCCGACACCGGGCGGCCGCCTGACGACGCAGAGCGGCGTGCCGGTGATGGTGACGACGCAGAGTGCCAAGACGACGATCTACTACACGCCGTATCAGCATCGGTTCGTGCCGCTCTACGACGGCGCCAGATTCGTCGCGACGGATATCGGCGGCGAGCTTTCGCAGGCGACGACCGACACGACCAAGAGCCCGGCCGCGGTCGCGAACAATGACAACTACGATCTGTTCGTATGGGACGATGGCGGCACGTACCGGTGCACGCGCGGCCCGAAATGGAGCGACGGGTCCGGGTCCGCAACGGTGCGCGGCACCGGGTCGGGCTCGACCGAGCTTGAGCGCGTGCAGGGCGTTCTCGTCAACAAGCACGCCATCAGCAATGGCCCTGCCGCGCAGCGCGGCACCTACGTCGGCACCGTGCGCTCGAACGGCTCGGCGCAGATCGACTGGATCATCTCCGGCACGGGCGCGATGCTCGGCGTGTGGAACGCCTACAACCGCGCGCCGGTATCCGCACAGAATTTCTTCACGGCCACCCGCTCCACGACCAGCACGTCCCTGGTCGAGCTGAATTCAGAGATCCGCATCAAGTTCGTGACCGGGGACACCGCCATGGGGCTGGCATCGTTCGAGGGATATTCCTCGATCGGCGCCGCCGCGGCATTTCAGCCATCACCCTGGACGGCGCGGGCTCGTCACAGGCGTCACAGGCCTACAGCGCAAACCAGGCATCGCCGACCGGGGGGCCAATTCCAATCGCTGCACCGGGGTCTCACTACGTGACGCTCATGGCTGCGACGAGCAGCGGCGCGGTTGCGTTCACCTACAATGGGTCCAGCCTCGCCGGGACATACCCGTCCCGCATCTGGTTTGTCATGGAGATGTGATGTGGTGACGAGACCCCTAGGTCCAGCGTTCGCGGATGCCGTGGTGGCGAGCGAGCTTCGTGGCGCATCCTTCACGTGGGGCAGCGACGGCGACATCAGCGGGCGCGAGACCCTGACGGCGGAGCAGAGCGCGGCGCTCGACGCGCTGATTGCCGCGCACGATCCGGACGCGCCGGTTGTGCCGCAAGTCGTGACTCCCTACCAG
Organism: Hyphomicrobium sp.; assembly: GCA_050179995.1. Lineage (GTDB taxonomy): Bacteria > Pseudomonadota > Alphaproteobacteria > Rhizobiales > Hyphomicrobiaceae > Hyphomicrobium_C. The sequence continues at coordinate 734 of JBFXEP010000040.1, read as the reverse complement.
GCGCGCCGCGCGCTCAACGCAGCGGGGCTGCGGGACGCGGCGGAAGCGGCCATTGCCGCCGCGGGCTACGATGTGCGCGACGCCTGGGAGTATGCGCTCACGATCGAGCGGAGCTCGCCGTTCGTCGCCGCTCTCGCGCCAGCGCTCGGGCTTTCCGACACGCAGATCGACGCGCTGTTCGTTGCGGCCGCAGCCTACTAAGCGCTGCATCGGCGTAGGGTATCGCCTCGATACCGGCAAGCACGTGACGTTCCACTACACGGCGGATGTGAGCTTGTGAGGGATGCTACGCCGCTGTTCGGCGTCATCGTCAGGCTGCGCCGTCCTCGCGCAGGAAGGGCTCGACCTTGCCCTTGAGGGTCAGCATGAGCGGGCGGCCGTGACGGTCAACCGATTTTCCAGCAGCGACGCGGACCCAGCCCTCGCTGACGCAATACTCTTCGACGTTGGTCTTCTCGGCCCCGTTGAAGCGGATGCCGACGCCGCGCGCCAGAAGGTCGGCATCGTGGAACGGGCTTTGCGGGTCCACCGAGAGCCGGTCGGGGAGATTTTGGGTCATCGGACTGCCGAGATCAGAGTGTCGCCGCTCAGTCGCACACGGCGCAAGTGGTGCCCAGAAGAGGACTCGAACCTCCACGCCTCGCGGCGCTAGTACCTGAAACTAGTGCGTCTACCAATTCCGCCATCTGGGCATGCAGGCTGGCCTGCGGGCGACCTGAGTTACGGGGAGAGGC
>JBFXEP010000039.1:0-13456 GCA_050179995.1 Hyphomicrobium sp. | reverse complement strand
GGCCGGCGAGGTGAAGACGCTCGCCGAGCAGACCCGCAAGGCGACCGAGGACATCGAGCGCCGCATCTCCGGCGTGACCCAATCGACGCAGAAAGCCGCCGCCAGCATCAAGCAGATATCGGGCAGGATCGACGACCTGTCCGAGTTCGCCAACGCCATCGCCTCGTCCATGGAGCAGCAGCGCGGCGTCACCTGCGAGATCTCGCAGAACATCCAGACCGCAGCCTCGGGTGCGGAGGCGCTCGCGTCCGTGTCGGACGATACCTTCAAGGCGGCGGGCTATGCCAAGGAAGCGGCCGCCAAGGTCGCCTCGACCCAGGCTGTCATCCGCACGGCGGCCGAGCGCCTAGCCGAGTGCATCGGCGGCTTCGTGCTCAAGGTCGCGGCCTAAATCCGGGCGTTTCAGGTCACCAAGCCCGAGGTCCGGGCCAGCGGGCTGTTCCCCAGGAGACAGCGCCGCGGGCCTCGCCCCGTCAGAGTCTCCGCATCACGCCACCCCGCGCGCCGGCTTGCTGGCCAGGGTCAACCAACCAGGAGACACTACCTATGACGTTTCTGAAGTCCGCCGCCGTGGCCACGATTCTTGTCGCGGCAACGCTCGGCACCGGCGTCACCGCGGCCAGCGCCCATGGCAAGAAGCATCACCACCTCTTTCACCCGCATCACCACCACGGCCTGATCATCATCGGCTCGTCGAGCTCCTACGGCTGCAAGCATTGGCTGCGCAAGTACAAGAAGACCGGCAACGAGTACTTCCTCGACCGCTACTACGCCTGCAAGTACTGATCCCGCACAGACCATGATCGCTTCGGACCCTATCAGTCCGAAGCGTGAATCATAGGTCTCATCAAAAGAGACCATGATCGCTTCGGACCCTAGCCGCTCCGATCGTCGCGCCGCCTATCGGGCGCGACGTGAATCGGCAGCGCGGGCAAGCCGCTCCGATCGTCGCGCCGCCTATCCGGCGCGACGTGAATCGGCAGCGCAGGCAAAGTCCGAAGCGTGGAAAATCGGTCTCATCCAAGTGACGGCGCATGGCAAAAGGCCCGGGCTCCCGATGGAGGCCGGGCCTTGATCTTTAGCCCAAGGTGCCGCTCAGCGCGCGTCGCGCCAGCTCTTCAAGGGCGAGCTGCGGAGATTGAGGAGCGCGAGCGCCAGCAAGGCGCAATAGGCTCCGAAGATGACGAGGTGGCCGGCGAACGTCGACCAGGCATCCTCCACTGAAAGCGCATGGTGCGTGGGATCGGTCGCGGCGTAGACAATGCCAATCTCCTGCCCCGGGCTGTAGCGGCTGGCCACGGCATGGGAGAGGTAAGCCGATCCGTTGATGTAGGCCGGCCCCGGCAGATCGAGCGCGTAGAAAAGCCTGCGCCCACCCTCCTCATGCTGGACATAGGACGCGAGCTCGATGCTCTGCACGATGGCCGTTGCCCGCTCGCCGAAGTCGCGCACGTGCTGATAGCGCGCGTAGTTGTCGGCGAGGGTCGACACGGCAAAAAGCAGCGCCAGCGGCGCCGTCATGAGGATCAGGAACAGTTTGAGATCACGCATTTGGCCCCCTCCCCAGATTGGGCCATCACATAAGCCAGCATACATCGCCGCGCTGTCCCTGGCGAGACCGTTGAGCCCATGCCCCGCCGCCCATCCGGATGCGGATCGGCCAGCCTCGTACGCGGGTCAGCCTCGGTCTATAGTGAACGGGGACAAGGCACTGGCAGGACGGCTTCAATGGCGATCGATCCGATGTGGTTTACCGTGGCGGCCTACGTGGCGGGGGCGATCGTCGTCGCCGTGCTGGTCGCGCACTACTTCCGTAAATAGCGACCGCAAAAAAGCCCGGCGCCAAGGGCGGCCGGGCTCGTCGTCTCGTGAGAGAGAAGGCAGCTCAGTACCTCTTCTTCCAACGCTTCTTGCCGTAATGGTGCGCGGACTTGAGACCGGAGTTCCGGTGTGCGAAGCGATGTCCACACAGAATCGCAGGTCGCTGCAAAAAGCGCGCAGGCTTCTGCAATCGCTCCCCCGTAATGCTCCGCTGAACACATGCAGACACCCGTCACCGCCCGTCACGCGATCGTCATCGGAGGAGGACCCGCAGGCCTGATGGCGGCCGAGACGCTGGCCAACGCAGGCGTTGCCGTGACGCTCTACGAGCGCATGCCGCGCGTCGCGCGCAAGCTCCTGCTCGCGGGCCGCGGCGGCTTGAACCTCACCCACGGCGAGCCGCTCGATCAATTCCTCTCGCGTTACCGAGAGGCCGCCCCGCGCCTCGCCGCCGCCATCGAGGCCTTCCCACCCGAAGCGTTGCGCGCCTGGTGCGAGGGGCTCGGCGAGGCGACGTTCGTCGGCACGAGCGGCCGCGTGTTTCCGCGCGCGATGAAGACCTCGCCGCTCTTGCGCGCCTGGCTCGCGCGTCTCGCGCGCCTCGGCGTCGAGATCAGGCTCGGCCATCGCTGGACCGGATGGGACGAGGGCGGCGCGCTCCTGTTCGAGACGGAGGCGGGCCGCGTGCGTGTCGAGGCGGCGTGCACGGTGCTGGCGCTGGGTGGAGCGAGCTGGCCGCGCCTCGGCTCAGATGCCGGATGGGTCGCGCCGCTCGCGGCGAAGGGCGTCGCTGTCACACCGCTCGCACCCTCGAATTGCGGCGTGAGGGTCGCGTGGAGCGAGGTCTTCCGCGCGCGCTTTGCCGGCGCACCCTTGAAGCGCATCGCAGGCAGCGCCGGGGGCGAGACCGTGCGCGGCGAGGCGATGATCACCGCGAGCGGCCTCGAAGGCGGCGCCGTCTACGCACTCTCGGCGCCCATCCGCAACGCATTGGCCGCGGATGGCATGGCGGAGATCGCCATCGATCTTCGCCCCGACATCGCCAAGGCGAATCTCGCGGCGCGCCTCGCCAAGCCGCGCGGCAAGCAGTCCCTCGCCACGCATTTGCGCAAGGCGCTGAGCCTCGACGCGCCGGCCATCGGCTTGCTCCACGAGGCCGCACACACATCCGGAACGCCACTCACCGGCCTCGAAGCGGAGCGCATCGCACGCTTGGTGAAAGGCATCCCCGTTCGCGTGACGGGCCTTGCGCCGATCGACCGCGCCATCTCGACCTCGGGCGGCGTCGCCTTCGATGCGGTGGACGAGGCGTTCATGCTGCGCGCGCGTCCCGGCACGTTCGTCGCCGGCGAGATGCTGGACTGGGATGCGCCGACCGGCGGCTACCTCCTGCAGGCCTGCTTCGCCACCGCCCGCTCCGCCGCCTTCGGCGCGCTGTCCTACCTTGCGCAGCTCGCGCGCGCCTGATTTTCACTGCCTGCTGCCTGCTGCCTGCTGCCTGCTGCCTGCTGCCCGCTGCCTACCCCTCGATTTCGCTCCGGAGCAGCTCGAGCTCGAGCCAGCGCTCCTCCGCGGCGGCAAGCGCGCCTTGCACTTCGGCAAGCTCTTCCGAAATCGCCGCGAACCGTTTGCGCTCGCGCATATAGAGCTCGGGCTCGTCGAGCAGCTTTGCAAGCGCGGCCTTCTTCGTCTCGAGCGCCGCGATCTCGCCCGGCAGCGTTTCGAGCGCATGCTTGTCCTTGAACGAGAGCCGTTTCCGCGCCGCCGGTGCGGCGGCCTCCTCAGCCTTCGCCACTCTGGGCTCCGCGGCTACGGGAGCCTTCGCGCGCGCGTCGCGCAGTGCGAGGTCGCCGCCGCGCTGCGCCAGCATGTCCTCATACCCGCCCGCGTACTCCGTCCAGCGTCCGTCGCCCTCCGGCACGAGCACGCTCGTCACCACGCGGTCGAGAAAGTCGCGATCGTGGCTGATCAGGAGCACCGTCCCCTTGTACGCGGCCAGCACGTCCTCGAGCACGTCGAGCGTTTCGAGGTCGAGATCGTTGGTTGGCTCGTCGAGCACGAGCAGGTTCGAAGGCTTGGCCAGCGCCCGTGCCAGCATGAGCCGCCCGCGCTCGCCACCCGAGAGGGCCCCGATCGGCGTCAGCCGCTGCTCGGGGGCGAACAGGAAGTCCTTCATGTAGGCGATCACGTGCTTCTTCTCGCCGCCGATGGTGACCGTGTCGCCGCGCCCGCGCGTCAGCGCTTCCGACAGCGTCCATGATGGATCGAGGCTTTCGCGCCCCTGGTCGAGGGTCGCCATCTCGACGCTCGCGCCGCGCTTGACCTCGCCCCTGTCTGGCGCCTGCGCACCCGTCAGCAGCGACACGAGCGTGGTCTTGCCGGAGCCGTTCGGCCCGACGATGCCGAGCCGGTCGCCGCGCATCAGGCGCAGCGACAGGTCGCGCACGATCGCCCGCCCATCGAATGCTTTGGCGATGCCCTTGGTCTCGATGACGAGGCTGCTCGATGTCTCGGCTTCCGCCACCGTCAGCGTCGCCTTGCCCTGCACCGCACGGTAGGCGCGCCGCTCCTGCCTGAGCTTGCGCAGCTCCGCCATGCGCCGCACGTTGCGCTTGCGCCGCCCCGTGACGCCGCCGTGCACCCAATGCTCCTCGGCCACGATCTTGCGGTCGATTTTGTGCTGCTGCACCTCCTCCTCGGCAAGCTCGGCGTCCCGCCAGTCCTCGAAGCGGCTGAAGGGAACCTCGACGCGCCGCGCGCGCCCGCGGTCGAGCCACACCGTCGTGCGCGAGAGCTTCTCGAGGAAGCGCCGGTCGTGGCTGATGATGACGAGGGCCGCCCGCGACTGCGCGAGACGCGCTTCGAGCCACTCGATGGCCGGCAGGTCGAGATGGTTGGTCGGCTCGTCGAGGAGCAGGATCTCCGGATCGGGCGCCAGCACGTGCGCGAGTGCCGCACGCCGTGCTTCGCCCCCGGAGAGAAGGGACGGGTCCTCGCTGCCGTCGAGCCCGAGATCCTCGAGCAGATGCTGCGCGCGATGCGGATCGTCGCTGGCCGCAAGCCCGGCCTCCACATAGGCGCGCGTCGTCGGGTATTGGGAGAGGTCCGGCTCTTGCTGGAGATAGCGCACGAGCGCGCCCGGCTGCACGAAGCGGCGCCCCCGGTCGGCCTCGATGAGCCCGGCCGCGATGCGGAGCAGCGTCGATTTCCCCGACCCGTTGCGGCCGACCACGCAGATGCGCTCGCCCGCCCCGACGGCGAGGTCGACGCCATCGAGCAGAGGCGCCCCGCCGAAGGTCAGCGCGATGTCGGTGAGCTGGATGAGGGGAGGTGCCATGGGCTCCGGGAACGGCGATTGCTGGGCGTCTATACAAGGTTTGCGACGCGGAAAGCCAGCCGGGATGCCGCCAGGGACATCATATGGCCGGGCCACGCTCGAACGTGGCGTTCATCGCGCCGCTACTGCGTCTGCACCATGGTCTTGATGGCATCGAACGTCGTGCGCCCGAAGCTGCCGTCGGCCGCGCCCGTATAATAGCCGCCGGCCGCCAGCCGCAGCTGCAGCGCCTTGCGGAACTCGCGGCTCCAGGCCCTGCTGTTCTCCACCATCTGCTCATAGGTGAACTGGTAGTGCCGCTCGAGCGCCTGATAGACCAGCGCCGAGGCCGTGTTCGGGTCGCGCGCGACGCCGATGCCCTTGTCGTAGTGATAGGCGAGGTTGTGGATGGCGAGCAGCTGGCCCTGCTTGGCGGCCTCCGTGTACCACATGCTCGCCATGGTCGGGTTCTTCTCGACGCCGCGCCCGGTCGAGTACATGGTGCCGAGCGCGGCCATCCCATCCGCGTCGCCCGCCTCCGCCGCCCTCTTGTACCATTGCGCGGCCTGCAGGTGGTCCGCCTCGAGCCCGCCGCCGCCTTCGAACATCAGCCCCACCGCGACCATGGCCGGCGAGTAGTTCTGCTCCGCCGCCTTCTTGAAGAGGTTGACCGCCTCGATCGCATCCGGCGCCATGCCTTCGCCGTCCCGGAACATGCGCCCGAGCCGGTACAGCGCGGCGACGTTGTTCTCCTGCGCCGACTTGCGAATCCAGCGCTGCCCCTCCGCCACGTCCTTGACCGTGCCCTGGCCCGTGGCCAGCGCGTCCCCGTAGAGCAGCATGCCGTTGGTGCTGCCGGCGAGCGCGGCCTTCTTGAACCACGACACTGCCTGCGAGGCATCCCGCTGCACGCCGGTTCCGTTGGTGTAGAGGCGGGCGAGGAACATCATGGCCGGCGTGCTGCCGCGATCGGCGAGGGTGCGCAGCGCCTCGAGGTATCCGGTGCCGTCGTCGCCGACGCGCCACACCGTGAGCGTCCCCTGCGAGCCGGGCGCGCGCTGCTTGACCGCCTCGACGAAATCCGAGGTCTGCGTGACCGGCTTGCCGTCGAGCGCCGTCACGAAATCGCCGAAGCGCAAACCAGCCTGCGCCGCCGGAGCCCCGGGCGTCGTGTCGACCACGAACACGCCGGCCTCCTTGTCGAGACCGAGCGCCGCGGCGAGGGCCGGATCGTTCACGCCGTCGAGGCGAAGCCCGACATAGGAGAGGTTCTCGCGGCCGGGCCACGGCTGGAAGTTGATGGGCACCGCGATCGTCTGGCCGCTGAGACGCAGCCCTTGGCCGGGCACGGCGCCGCCGCCGTTCGGAATGCGAATGTCCGGCTGCTGCGGAGGAGAGGACGAGGTGCCCGGTGGCAGGAGACGGATGATGTCGCGATCGTCGTCATCGGCGACAGGCACCACGAGAGACTTCAGGTCAGCGCCACGATCGGGCACGCTCCAGGCCAACGCGCGGCCGGCGGCGAGGGGAGCCAGCACGAGGAGCGCACACGGCAGAACCGCCGCCGGCATCCGGAGGACGAAGCTTCGCATCGGTGAGCTCAGCATGATGACGCTGGCGTGAGACTACCGCCCGCCACGCGGCGCTGCAATGGCGCGAGCCGACATGAAAGCGAAGGCGTGAGCCCGCGCGCGTACGCTCGGCTCGTCACGAAACCTCCATCTTAGGTCGAGGCAGGTTTCCACTCGCCCGGCGCCGTCTGGCAGAAGACCGCCGTGTTGGTCTTGGTCTCGTCGGCCGTCGGCTGATCTTTCTTCTTGCGCAGCTCGAGGTTGGTGGTGACCTTCCGGCACTGCGTGTCCGGCGGAATCTCGTTGATGCGCACCACCTCCTCGTCGACGACAGGCTTGGCGGCCGGTGCTGCGTTGCTGTCGGCCGGCGGAGGCACCGCAGGCGGAGCGTCCGACGCCTTCGAGGTGTCGGAGGCAAACCCGCTCGGGGGTGCGGCTCCGTCAGCCTTGCCGTCCGGCGTCGCCACTTTGTCAGCCGCCACGAGGATCGCCGGGTCGTTCTTGAGGTCGGAGGCCTTTTGTGTCGGCTCGGCGACAATCGTCACCTGCTTCTTGCCGTCCTTCGATGTGTAGGTGTCGCTCACCCGCTGCTCGGGGTCCTTGGCGACCACGACCTTGGAGCGCCTGGCGACCTCGCGCCGCTCGCTCCTCGAGAGATGCTCGAAGATGACGGCGCCGATGGCGACTGCTGCCACGATGCCGAAAGCGCCGCGGAATGGCCCGCCGAACAGGATGGCGCCGCCGATCACGGGCGCGGCCACCCCCGGCAGCACGCGCGCCGGAGCCCGCACCACCTTCTTGAAGGCACGGCGGATGCCGAACTGGGCTTCTGCGACGGGAGGAGGAAGGCTTGTGACGGCCACCGCGGCCGCGAGAAAAACGCAAAGGAAGCGCTTGAGCATGTCTCCAATCCCTCGGGTGGCTGTCACATGGGAATAGACTGCAGGGCCCCGAAGCGATGGGGCGCCGGCGCAGAATATCCGAACCCCGACACACCCGGGAGAGGGAATTTGGGCGAAACGTCAACCACGGTTTACGGCCATGCTCCCGGCACGGACGGCCGGCCCTGCGTCGCGCGCCAACCTCAACAGGGATAAAGCATTATCCGTCTGGATGCCGGTGCCCCGTTGCGCTACCACTGGTAGCGGGGTGACGGACGTCGGTTCGACATGCAGTTCGACAATCGAGGGAAATCCTGCGGCCAATTCCGGCGCTGGGGTGCGCTCGCTGCTGCTATCGCGCTCGCGGTGCTGGGACCGGGCGCGTCGCGCGCTTTCGACGCGTCCCGCGTCGAGCCGTCGGTCTACAAGATCTACACCTTCATTCCCGAGCCGAACAAGCAGTACGGCGTCTCATCCGGCTCCGGGTTCCTGATCTCCGGCCGCCGCCACGTGGTGACGAACTTCCATGTCGTCGAGGGCGGCGAGCACGTCTACATCGCGCTGCGCGACGGGCGCGAGCTCAAGATGGTCGAGGCGCGTCCTGTCGAGCGCCGGCCCAATGTCGATCTTGCCATCCTCGAAGCGCGCGAGGATCTGCCCGGCGAGCCGCTGACCCTCGGCGAATATGAGCCCGAGAAGCTGGCCGAGGTGATCGCCATCGGCTTTCCGGGTGCTGCCAATCTCAACAAGGATCAGGGAGGGGCGCTCACCGACCTCGACTCGACGGTCACCACCGGCGTCGTCTCGCGCATGACCTTCACCAATCTCAAGGTGAGCGACACGCAGACCCTGAGCGCACGCACCGTGCAGCACAACTCCGCCATCAATCCAGGCAACAGCGGCGGACCCCTGTTCGACGCGTGCGGCAACGTGGTCGGCGTCAACACCTTGCAGGGCTTGAACTCGCAGGGGCTGTTCTTCTCCATCCATGCCGGCGAGGTGGCGCGCTTCCTGCGCGAGCTTGATATCCCGTTCGCGTCCACCAAGCGCGGCTGCACGGGCGGCGCCTTCAGTCTTGGCATCGTGCCCATGGCCTTCGGCCTTACGGCCGCGCTGGCCCTTGCGGCGGCGGTATTCATGGTCAGCACGGGCCGCGCGCCGGCCTGGCTCGCGGCGGTACCCGCGAGGCTCACCGAGCTCGCCAAATTGCGGCCCGCCGCGGCGAACAAGGGCAAGGCGCAGCGGCTGTCCAAGGTCCCGCTGTCGGGCCCGGCATTCGCGCTCTCGCTGCGCCCGGTCGCGGGCGGCGTGCCGATCCGCCTCGACGAGGGCGGCCGCGCCGTCACCATCGGCCGCGGCCCCGGCGCCGACATCACGGTCGCGAGCGACACCGTCTCCAAGATCCATGCCCGTGTCGCCTTCGACAAGTCGGCCGGGCGCATTCGCGTCACCGACCTCAACTCCTCCAACGGCACCTATCTCAACGGCGCGCGCATCCGCGAGGTCGACGCCGGGCCCGGCGCGTCCCTGCGTTTCGGTGCGCTGGAGTTCACCGTCGCCCGCGAGACCCGCGCCGAGCCGGCCGCGTCCGCGGGTCCCGGCGCGGGCTGGATGTTGTCCGGCTTCGACCCATCCGGGCGCGCGCTGCAGTTCGAGCTGCGCCTCGACGTCGATCCGGCCTCGAAGAGCGAGCGGCCAGCCACCTGGACCTTCGGGCGCGATCCGGGCCGCGCCAATTTCATCATCGACGACGGCAGCGTGTCGTCGCTTCACGCGCAACTCATGTACAACCCGGGAGAGGCGCTCATGCTGCGCGACATGGGTTCCATGAACGGCACGCGGCTCGACGGCGAGAACATCGGCACGCGCGCCGTGGCGCTGGGCGACACCCGCCACGAGATCGCCTTCGGCCTCGCCACGCTGCGGCTGTCGCGCCTCACCAGCTGAGCACGCGGATACGCAATGCAAGCGGGCTCAGCCCGAGCGCCGCGTCATCGCGCTCGCAAGCCCGCGCCTGAGGCCGACCGGCATGGCGTCGAGCCCGCGCTTCACCGCCGACTTGAGCACGCCGAGATAGAGCGTCGAGTAGGCGCGCCCAAGCACCGAGATCGGCACCGCCCAGTCGCACACGGCGGTGGCGTCGTCCGCCCATTCGAGCTTGTAGGCGTCGCCCGGCGCCATCAGGTCGAACACGCCCATGCCGCGATCGAAAGCCCGCCGAAAGCTGCTCTCGATGATGAGCCCGCCCGCGCCGACCTTCTCGTAGCCGAGGTCGTAGGCGGCGACATGGAGCACCGAGCGCCCCTTGCAATCGACGCCGATGCCGAGCGCCACCGGACGGCCGTCGCTGAGAATGGCCGACACATAGCAACCCGCCGGACGTACGTCCGCGCGAGCCACATCGGCGAAGAAGCGCGCCGTGCGCGGATCGGAGAGCGCGGGCGAGACGAGACCGCGCGCGGAAAGCCAGGCCAGCTTGAGCCGTAGCGCCTCGCCCGCGAGCTGGGCTGCCTCCAAGCCGGAGTCATGCGAGACGACCGAGGCGGCGCCGCGCTCCTCGAGCCTGCGCCAGTGCCGCTTGCGGTTGCGCCGCGAGCTGCTCGAATAGCGCTTCTCGTATTCGGCGAGCGACGGCGCGCTCGAAAGCGCGAGATAGGGTGCCGTGAGGTCGGCGGTCACGGTGGCGCCGATGGCCGCGAGGAGGGGGGCGACATTGGAGCCGGCGCGGACCTTGCGCAGCTCCACCACGCCTGCGCCCGTGCGCCGCACGACGAAGTCCCAGGCTGCCGCCAGAACCTCGGCCTTGTCCGCCCGCTCCTCGATCAGAAGATCGCCATACTGGCTGACGGGCTCGCCCATCCAGGAGAGGCGCGTCATGGGCCCGACCGCCTCCGTTACGAGCGGCCAGGCCATCACCAGGCGGCCGTCCGCATGCGCGGTGACGATGGCGAGCTGCGTGCCGTCCGTTCCGGGATCGGCCAGGAAATGGTTGGCCCAGTGCCAGAGCCAGTTGAAGGTCTGGAAGACATGGGCATCGCGGCCGGCGCGGGCGAAGAGGTCGTTCCATGCACCCTCGAGCGCATCGAATCCGCTGCGCGTCGTGACGAGGTCGAAGGTGACGCCGCTCGGAGCCGGCGCGGCACGCGGCGTGGACGCGCTGGAAGCTCGCGAGGAGGCCTGGCTCTGGGGCTCGACGCCGCGCGCTGGCGTGGACATGGGCTAGTGTCCCGATTCCGAAGTTCGCCTGCGTTCGCGGCCGCTTGATGTGGCGAATTTCTCGATCATCACATCAGGAACCTTAACGCATTACGAAACGCCGCGCCGGATCGGGGCACCCGGCTACCGAGGGAAATGCTCGCACACAATCGATAAGGAATTGCTTTCGCAGAACGGACAGTGCGCACACGCCCCGGGCTTACAGGTACGCGATCTCGAACAGCGAGAGCACGAACAGCAGGACGACGATCGACCATTGCGCGAGCCTGCCGCGACGCGTCGGGGCGGAGCCTCCGAAGGCAGCGGAGAAGGCCAGCACGGTCCCGCCCGCCGTATTGATCAGGATGAGGCCGGCCATCCCGAGCCCTCGGCCACGCTCGGTCGCGCCCTCGAGGAAGGTCGCCGCCGCGAGCCCGATGAGCACGCCCCCGAGCAGCCGCGGCCAGAACGCGTTGGCGGATGGGGGCAACCCGAGGACCTTGATCGCGGTCAAGGGCGCGAGCACGAGAGCGGCGCCCGCGGTGAGCTTGAGAAGCGTTTCGATCCAGAGGAGCTGGTGCACGGACGTCCACACGTGGGCTTGTCGCGGGCGCTCCGCACGGGGCGGCACCGCCGCGTGCTGCTTCCGGAAAAGCATGTCCTCGGACTTGATCCGGGGACGGGAACCGGTCATGGCGAAGCCATGCGAGCAACCAAGTCCGATAAGAAGCACGACAAGACAAAGACTCTAGCCGCCGCCGGCCTTCTCGGCCTGCTTCTCCCACCAGTCGCCTGATCCAAACGACGGCCCGGAGTCTTCCGAGCCGCTGTCAAACCAGCCGCTGAAGAGGCTGTCATCCTCGCCCTGTGCCTTGGCGACCAGCGCCTTCCTCGGCTCGAAGTCGCCGGCCAGCAGCCTGGCGAGATCCTCTTTGATGTCCCGGGTCTTGCGTTCCGAGCAGTAGGCGGGATCCTCGTTCGCGGCCTTCAGCACGCCGCCGTAGGCGATGGCGTACATCCGGTCGAGCTGCCCGACCTGGTCCGGCGGCGTGCCGCGCGCGGATTCGCTCGCGATGAAGTTGCCCTTGATCCTGGCCGCATCGAAGTTAAAGCCGCACTTGGTGGCGCGCGCCGAAACGCTGCCGACCAGGAAGGCCCGGTCGGTCGGCGACGATGGCGGCGCGATCGGCGCCGCGGCCGGCGTAGCCCCGGTGGCTGGCGGCGGCGTGGGCGCCGTGCCCAGAATCGATGCCGTCGACAGCCCGCCCCCGCCCGAGCAGCCCGAAAGCGCGGCGGCAAGCATCAAAGCTGGGACGGCAAATCGCTTCATGAATCCCCTCAAGTGCCCGAAATCAGCGCAGATTTGCGCCCTTTTTGCGGTCAGGTCAACGCTGGGGGCCGCCCGCCCTGTGTAAAGCAGCCGAGCGATGCAAAAAGTAAGGAACGCCGAGCATCGGCCGGGGGGCACTTAACGCATCAGCTCACGGATCGACGCATCGAGACCGGCAAGCGTCATCGGGTACATGCGACCTTCCATCAGCCGCTGCACGAGGCCGATTGATGGCGTGTATCCCCAGTGGGTCTCGGGTACCGGGTTGAGCCAGACGCTGTGCGTGTAGATGCCGGTGACACGCTCGAGCCAGGCCGCGCCCGCCTCCTCGTTCATGTGCTCGACCGCGCCCCCGGCGTGCGTGATCTCGTACGGGCTCATGGAGGCATCGCCGACGAAGATCACCTTGTAGTCGGCCGGGTACGTGTTGAGCACCTGCCAGGTCGGCGTGGTCTCGGTCCAGCGCCGCGTGTTGTCGCGCCAGACGCGCTCATAGAGGCAGTTGTGGAAGTAGTAGTATTCGAGATGCTTGAACTCGCTGCGTGCCGCCGAGAACAGCTCCTCCGCCGTGCGCACGTGCCAGTCCATGGACCCGCCCACGTCGAAGAACATGAGCACCTTGACCGCGTTGCGCCGCGCTGGCCGCATGGCGAGGTCGAGGTAGCCCTTGCGCGCGGTGACGCGTACGGTCTGGTCGAGATCAAGCTCCTCCGCGGCGCCCTCGCGTGCAAAGCGCCTGAGGCGCCGCAGCGCCATCTTGATGTTGCGCACGCCGAGCTCGACGTCGCTTGCAAGATCGCGGAACTCACGCTTGTCCCAGACTTTGATGGCGCGCCGGTGCCGGCTTTCCTTCTGCCCGATGCGGACGCCGGCGGGATTGTAGCCGTAGGCACCGAACGGCGAGGTGCCGCCCGTGCCGATCCATTTGTTGCCGCCCTGATGGCGATCCGTCTGCTCGGCGAGACGCTCCCGCAGCGTCTCCATGATCTTCTCCCAGCCGCCGAGCGCCTCGATCTGGGTTTTCTCGTCCTCGGTGAGATAGAGGGCCGACACTGCACGAAGCCAATCCTCGGGGATCTCCGCCGTTGCCGCCTCGCCCATGAGATCGAGGCCACGGAAGACATGGCCGAACACCTGGTCGAAGCGATCGAGGTAGCGCTCGTCTTTCACCAGCGCGGCGCGCGAGAGGTAGTAGAAGTCCTCGACGCGCCGCCCGGCGACATTGGCGTCGAGCCCCTCGAGCAGCGTCAGGTACTCCTTGAGCGTCACCGGAACCTTGGCGTCCCGCAGCTCCCTGAAGAAGGTCGTGAACATCAGAGTCCTTCCCTCTCCCCGCCAGCGG
>JBFXEP010000038.1:0-13533 GCA_050179995.1 Hyphomicrobium sp. | reverse complement strand
CCGATCTCCGCCGTGCGCGCGCTCGACCGCGTGCTGCTGTCCGGCCACTACGTCATCCCGCTCTTCCACCCGCCGGCCCAGTGGATCGCCTCCTGGATGCGCCTCGCCCACCCCGCGACGACGCCGCTCTCCGGCTTCAACCTCGACACCTGGTGGGTGCGGCCTCCGAACTGATCCCTGAGATGTACACGCCGCTCCACACGCCCGCCGAGAACCCGCCCTTCAACATGGCGCGCTACTGCATCGCCGGCGGCGCGGCGGCGACACCTGGGAAGCCCGCGCTCATCGTAATCGGCGACGCCGCTGCGGCAGCCCCCGCCGAGGTCTGGACCTACGCCGCGCTCGAGGATGCCGTCCTGCGCACGGCGGGCGCGCTCCGGGCCTTGGGTCTCGCCGACGGCGACCGCGTGATGATCCGCCTCGACAATACGAGCGCCTACGCGATCCTTTTCTTCGGGGCCATTGCTGCGGGCCTCGTCGCGCTGCCCGCGTCGAGCCAGCTCACCGACCGCGAGGCCCTCTTCCTGCTCGCCGACAGCGGCGCCGCCGTGCTGGCATCTGCGGCACCGCTCCGGACCGACAGCGGCGGAGACGGCAAACCGCCTCTTTTCCTCTCCCCCGACGACGTTGCCCGCATGATGCGCGAAGGCCCGCGCATCGACTACGCGCCGGCCCGCGCCGAGACGCCCGCCTACCTCGTCTATACCTCCGGCACCACCGCCAATCCCAAGGGCGTGCTGCACGCTCACCGCGCCGCGCTCGGACGCCGCCCCATGTATCAGGGCTGGTACGGCCTCACACCCGAGGACCGCGTGCTCCATACCGGTGCCTTCAACTGGACCTTCACGCTCGGCACCGGCCTCACAGACCCGTGGGCCAACGGCGCCACCGCCATTGTCTACACGGGCGACAAGGATCCCGCGCTCTGGCCCCGTCTCATCGATAGCGCCGGGGCCACGCTGTTCGCCGGCGTGCCGGGCCTCTTCCGCCAGGTCTTGAAGTACGCCGGCCTCACACCCGCCGCCCTGCCGACGCTCCGCAACGCGCTGACGGCAGGCGAGGCCCCGCCGCCGGGCCTTTTCGAGGAATGGAGCGCCCGCACCGGCCGCGCGCTCTACGAGGCGTTGGGCATGAGCGAGATCTCGACCTACATCTCGACCGGCCCCGGCGTGCCGCGCCGGCCGGGAACCGTCGGCAAGCCCCAGCCCGGCCGTCACGTCGCCATCATCCCCGTGGACGGCCCCGCCGAGCCGCTGCCCCCCGGCGCGGAAGGCCTCATCGCCGTGCACCGCTCCGACCCCGGCCTCATGCTCGGCTACTGGAACCGGCCCGACGAGCAGGCCGAGGTCGTGCGCGGCGCGTGGTTCGCCGGCGGCGACCTCGGCCGCATGGACGCCGACGGCTACATCGCGCACGCCGGCCGTAACAACGAGATCATCAAGGCGCTCGGCTACCGCGTCTCGCCCATGGAGGTGGAGGCCGTCCTCGCCACACATCCCGACATTGCCGAGGTGGCCTGCGCCGAGATCGCCGTGCGGCCCGACGTGCACATCGTCGGCGCCTTCGTTGTGCTCAAGCCCGGCGCAGCACCCGACGCCGCGGCGATCCTCGCCCACGCGGCCGAACGCCTCGCCGCCTACAAGTGCCCGCGCGAGGTGCGTTTTCTCGACGAGCTGCCGCGCACGGCCAACGGCAAGATCAAGCGCACCGCCCTCGCCACCCTCGTGGAAAACGCCATAAATTCATGACGGAAGCCACGTGCAGATGAGGGTGGCCGAGGAACCTCGCCTCCCGCGCGAAGTGACACGGCCGCTGGCGGGATGGACGCAGACAGGATAGGAAAAGGACGACAGAGGGCTGAATTTCGCCGCCCGCATATGCGACGGGCAGCAGAGGGCTTATTGCGTTCGAGGGGTCGCCAATGTTGCAGGATGTGATGCAGTTTTTCGTCGATCACCCGGCCGTAACGGCTTCGCTCGCGATGTTTGCGCTGCTCGCCTTGATCGGCGGCTGGTATGTGGTTTCTCACCACCTGCACTCGGTGCTGGTGACGCTGTTGTGCTCGGCCGGCTTCGTCTCGGGGATCTTCGTGCTCTACCGCGGCTACGAGCAGGGTTTGCTCGATTTGCAGATTATCGGCGCGTTCCTGATCGTGATTTTCCCGCTGGTCTATCACCGAGCCATCCGCGTGGCGAAGGTCGCCTTCGGCGGCGATGAGCCTCCCATCGCGCGAGGCCACGCCCGCCGCGCCCGCGTCTAGCCGCTGCTTGGGAAAGCGTACGATGGACGACATTTTTATCAGCTACGCCCAGGAGGACGGCGAGCAGATCAAGCCGCTAGTGGCTCTTCTTGAAAGCCAGGGCTGGTCCGTGTTCTGGGACCGCGAGCTGCTGCCGGGCGACAATTGGACGACGCTGATCGACCAGAAGCTCAAGGGGGCGAAGGCCGCCATCGTCGTCTGGAGCCGGCACTCCACCGCCTCCGAGTGGGTGAAGGCCGAAGCCATGGCCGCCCGCGAGCGGGCCATCCTCGCAGGCGGCATGGCTTTCCGACCCCAACAACATTGAGCAAACGGTGAACGGCCTCGTGCTCTCGGCCATTATCGTTGCGCCCTTCGTCCTGATCGGCCTCATCCCCGGCAACCGCGGCCCCAACCGCTTCGGCATGCCGCCGACGTAGGCCCCCCCAAGTCCCTCACCTGCCCATCTCGCCGGGGCTCGACGGGCATCCTCTCCCGTCCCGGGGGAGGAAAGTGGACTCTTCCTTCTCCCGGTGACGGGAGAAGGTGCCCTGAAAGGGCGGATGAGGGACTCTTAACAAGTCAAACGTCAGCCGCTCCCGCCAAAACCTAAGCCGCCTTGGCGCCTTTGGCGGCGATCTCGGCCAGCGCCGATACGAGCCCCCGCACGCCCTTGAACCGCACCTCAGGCTGGTCCCAGTCGCCGCGGAAGACGAGCTTATGATCCGGCTGCAGCTTGGCGTGCCCGCGCGAGGCCTGCAGGAACTGCGCGAGCCCCTGCGCATTGGCGAACTGGTTGCGGTGGAACGTGACGACGGCGCCCTTCGGCCCCGCGTCCACCTTGCCGATGCCTGCCGCCCGGCAGAGACCCTTGATCTCCATCACGTCGAGCAGATGATCGACCTCCGCCGGCAGCTCCCCGAAGCGATCCACGAGCTCAGCCGCGAACGCGTCGATCTCGGGCCGCGCCTCGATCGCTGACAGGCGCCGATAGAGGCCGAGGCGAAGCTGCAGGTCGGCAACGTAGGTCTCCGGGATCAGCACCGAGAGCCCGATCGCGATCTCCGGGCTCCATTGGTCGTCGGCGAGGCCCAGATCTCCGCCCTTCATCGCCGCCACCGCCTCCTCGAGCATGGCCTGGTAGAGCTCGAATCCGACCTCGCGGATGTGCCCCGACTGCTCCTCGCCCAAAAGGTTGCCCGCGCCGCGAATGTCGAGATCGTGCGAGGCGAGTGAGAAGCCCGCGCCCAGCGTATCGAGCGACTGCAGCACCTTGAGCCGCTTCTCCGCGCCCTCCGTCAGCACCTGCCCCGGCGGCGTCGTGAAGTAGGCGTAGGCGCGCCGCTTCGAGCGCCCGACGCGGCCGCGCAGCTGATAGAGCTGCGCCAGGCCGAACATATCGGCGCGATGCACGATCAGCGTGTTGGCGTTCGGCACGTCGAGGCCGGATTCCACGATCGCCGTCGACAGCAGCACGTCGTACTGCCCCTCGTAGAACGCCGTCATGATGTCCTCGATCTCGGAGGGCGCGAGCTGCCCGTGCGCGCGCGCCACCTTGAGGTGCGGCACCGCTTCCGCCAGGAACTCCGCCACCTCGTCGAGGTCGGCGATGCGCGGCGCCACGTAGTAGGTCTGCCCGCCGCGATCGCGCTCGCGCTTCAAGGCGTCGATTAGGATCACGGGATCGAACTCGGAGATGTAGGTGCGCACCGCCAGCCGGTCGACCGGCGGTGTGGTGATGAGCGACAGCTCGCGCACGCCCGTCAAGGCCAGCTGCAGCGTGCGCGGGATCGGCGTCGCCGAGAGCGTCAAGACGTGCACGTCCTCGCGCAGCTGCTTCAGCCGCTCCTTGTGCGTCACGCCGAAATGCTGCTCCTCGTCGATGACGAGCAGGCCGAGCCGCTGGAACTGGATCTGCTTGCCGAGCAGCGCGTGCGTGCCGACCACGATGTCGATCGTGCCGTCCTTGAGCCCCTCCTTGACCGCCGTGAGATCCTTCGCCGGGACGAGGCGCGAGGCCTGCGCCGTCTTGAGCGGCAGCCCCTGGAAACGCTCCCGCACGGTCTTGAAGTGCTGGCGCGCGAGCAGCGTCGTCGGCACGACGATCGCCACCTGCAGCCCGTTCATGGCCGCGACGAACGCGGCGCGCAGCGCCACCTCCGTCTTGCCGAAGCCCACGTCGCCGCACACGAGCCGGTCCATGGGCCGGCCGGATTGCAGGTCCGCGAGCACCGTCTCGATGGAGGCCTCCTGGTCCTCGGTCTCCTCGTAGGGAAAGCGTGCCACGAACTCGTCGTAGGCGCCGGTCGGCGGCGCCAGCACCGGTGCCTCGCGCAGCTGGCGCAGCGCCGCGATCTTGATGAGCTCGGAGGCCATCTCGCGCAGCCGCTTCTTGAGCCGCGCCTTGCGCGACTGCCACGCCACGCCGCCGAGCTTGTCGAGTTGCGTCTCCCCGTCGTGCGAGCCGTAGCGCGACAGAAGCTCGATGTTCTCGACCGGGAGATAGAGCGTATCGCCGCCCGCGTACTTGAGCTCGAGGCAGTCGTGCGGCGCGCCGAGCGCCGTGATGGTCTTGAGGCCGTGGAAGCGGCCGATGCCGTGATCCGCATGCACGACGAGATCGCCGACCGAGAGGCTGGTCGCCTCCGTCAGCACGTCCGCCGCACGCTTCGCCTTGCGGCGCGGCCGCACTAGGCGGTCGCCGAGGATGTCCTGCTCCGCAACGACGGCCAGCTCCGGCGTCTCGAACCCCTGCTCGAGACCGAGCACCGCCAGCGCCGTCACGCCGGGCTCGAGCTTGAGCGCATCCGCATAGCCCTCGACCTTCGCCGCGGCCTTTAGCCCGTGATCGGAGAGCAGCGTAGCCAGCCGCTCCCGCGCACCCGCCGTCCAGGCGGCAACGATGACGCGACGCTGCGAGGCCTGCACCTGCTTCACATGCGCGACAACCGCGTCGAACACGTTCGCGTCCGGGCTCTGCCGCTCGGGCGCGAACGAGCGCGCCGTGCGCCCGCGCCAGGGCCGCACGCCCTCGCCCTCCGTCATCTCGAACGGCGTCAAGCGCACGACCTTGTGGGAAGCCAGCGCCTTGCTCCACGCCGGCGCGTCGACGAACATCCTGTCGGGCGGCACGGGCTTGTAGGGCGGGGCGCCGAAGCGCTCCGACTCGAGCCCTTCCGTGCGCGCGAGATAATGCTCGGAAATCTGGTCGAAACGGCTCTTGACCGCATCGTCCACCAGATGGTCGAAGCTCAGCGCCGCATCCCCCGTGTAGTCGAGAAGCGTCTCGAGGCTCTCGTGAAAGAGCGGCAGCCAGTGCTCCTGGCCGTTATAGCGGCTGCCCGCGCTCACCGCCTCGTAGAGCGGGTCGTCGCCCGTCGCCCCGCCGAAGAGCTCCACGTAGCGCGAGCGGAAGAGCGCGGTCGCCGCTTCCCCGAACGCCACCTCCGACACCGGCATGAGCACGAGCTTGCGGAGCAGCTTCGCCGTGCGCTGCGTCTCGGCGTCGAACGCCTTGATGGACTCGAGCGTGTCGCCAAAGAAATCCAGCCGCACCGGGTTCTGCCGCCCCGGCGGAAAAAGATCGAGAATGCCGCCGCGCACAGCGAACTCGCCGGGCTCCATCACCGTGCCCGTGCGCGTGTAGCCCGCGAGCGACAGGCGTTGCACGAGCCTGTTGAGGTCGATGCGCTGCCCCGGCGCCAGGCTCTTCATGGCGTTGCGGATGAAGGCGCGCGGCGGCACGCGCTGCAGCATCGCGTTGACGGTCGTCAGCACGATCATGGGCTCGCTGCGCGCCCCGAGCGCAAGACGAGACAGAGACGTGATGCGCCGCGCGACGATCTCCGCGTTGGGGCTCACGCGGTCATACGGCACCGTGTCCCAGGCGGGAAACGGCACCGCGCGCACGTGCGGCGCGAAGAAGCGCAGTTGCCCTTCAAGCGCCTCGAGCCGCCGGTCGTCGCGCGTCACATGCACGAGGAGGCCGGCGCTCGGCCCGTCCGCGGCCTCGTCCACGAGGCGTGCGAGCACGAGGGCGTCGAGCCCTTCCGGCACGCCCGTGAAAATCAGATCCGCCCGCTCGCTCATGACGTCAGTCGCAGTCCTCAAACCTCAAAACCCATCAATGCCGCCCCGGGTCCCGGATAGGGCTCCGGCTTGCGCCTCCGCCTTTCCGGGATGACAACCTGAGCCTTAGCACTCCTGTCATCCCGGACGCGCGCAGTGCGATCCGGACCCAGGGCTCCACGCACGACGCGTCTCATCCGAGACCATGGAACTTGCGAATCTCCCCCACCACGTCGCCGAACGCGCCTGCCTCCGCGCGCTCGGGCCCCAGCAGCCACGCTTGGAGGTCGGGATCGCTCACGGCGAGGAACTGCTCGAAATGCGCAAGATCCGCCTCCGACATGCCGGCGATCGTCGCCTCCGCAAAGCGCCCGACCAGGAGGTCGAGTTCCTTGGTGCCGCGGTGCCCCGCGCGCCATTGGGCGCGCCGGCGCCGCACCTCCATGTCGTCGCTCATGGATTGGAGAACCGCTGTGGAGTTGCCACCCTTCACCGGGATCGAGGGAGCTTGGCTTCACCCCTCGTGAGGTGTCATATAGCGCCCTCTCCAGGGCCTGTCAGCCCGGCGAGACGGCAATCGCCTTTCCGCGTCGCCGCAGGCCGCGTGCGCGGCCCTCCGATCATCAACAGCGGTCCCGCCGGACGCCATGCGGCCCAGTGAGCTCACCCCCCTGTTCGCATCCGCCGATGCCCTGAAAGGCGTCGGCCCCCACGTCATGACGCTCTTGAAGAAGGCGCTCAAGATGCCGCCGGGCGTCACGCAGCCGCGCGTCATCGACCTCCTCTGGCACCTGCCGACCGGCGTCATCGACCGCCGCGCCGAGCCGACTGTCGCCGCCGCCATTCCCGGCACCATCGCCACGCTGAAGGTGCGCATCCTGAAGCACAAGGCGCCACCCCGCGGCAACACCAAGGCCCCCTACAAGGTTTCGACCGAGGACGAGACCGGCCGCCTCGACCTCGTGTTCTTCCGCGCCGAGCGCACGTTCGTCGAGCGCCAGCTCCCGGTCGGCGAGGAGCGCTACGTCTCGGGCCGCGTCGAGCGCTACGGCGAGACGCTGCAGATGGCGCACCCGGATTACATCGTCGCCCCTGACGCGCGCGCCGATCTCCCCCTGCTCGAGCCGGTCTACCCGATGACCGCCGGCCTCTCCGGCAAGGTGCTGCTCAAGGCCGAGCGGCAAGCCTTGGAGCGCGCGCCCGACCTCGCCGAGTGGCAGGACGCTGCGTGGCTGAGAAAGTGGAGCTGGCCCTCGTTCCACGAAGCCCTGAGCCGCCTGCACCATCCGGACGACGCCGCCGACGTCTCGCCCGGCAGCGCGCCGCTGCAGCGGCTCGCCTACGATGAGCTATTGGCCAACCAGCTCGCCCTCGCCATCGTGCGCGAGGGCTTCAAGGCCCAGCGCGGCCGCCCCGTGAAGGGTGACGGACGCCTGCGCGAGCGCATCATCGCCGCCCTCCCCTTCGCGCTCACAGGCTCACAGCGCAACGCCCTTAATGAGATAGAATCCGACATGGGCGCGCCGCGCCGCATGCTGCGCCTCCTCCAGGGCGACGTTGGCTCGGGCAAGACCGTGGTTGCTCTCCTTGCCATGACCACGGCCGTCGAGGCCGGCACCCAGGCGGCGCTGATGGCGCCGACCGAGGTGCTCGCCCGCCAGCACGCCGACACCGTGGCGCCCCTCGCTGACGCCGCCGGCCTCCGCATCGGGCTCCTCACGGGACGCGAGAAGGGCCGCGCGCGCGAGGAAATCCTGACCCGCCTCGCCTCGGGCGAGATCGACATCCTGATCGGCACGCATGCGCTCTTCCAGGACGACGTGGTCTTTCAGGACCTCGCCTTTGCCGTCATCGACGAGCAGCACCGCTTCGGCGTACATCAGCGCCTCGCGCTGCAGACCAAGGGCGGCGACGGCGGCGCCAACATGCTGGTGATGACTGCGACGCCCATCCCGCGCACGCTCCTCATGACGCACTACGGCGACCTCGAGGTCTCGAAGCTCACCGAGAAGCCGGCCGGCCGCAAGCCCATCACCACGCGCAAGATCCCGATCGGAAGCCTCGAGAAGCTGATCGCCCGCATCAAGGCCCAGCTCGCCGAGGGCGCGCAGGTCTACTGGGTCTGCCCGCTCATCGAAAGCTCGGAAGTCTCGGACCTCGCCGCCGCCGAGGAGCGCCACGCTCACCTCAAGCAGGTGCTGGGCGAGGGCGTTGGCCTTCTGCACGGCGGCATGAACGCGTCCTCGAAGGACGCCACCATGGCCGCGTTCGCCGACGGCAATCTGAAGGTGCTCGTCGCCACCACCGTCATCGAGGTCGGCGTCAACGTGCCGAACGCCAACATCATGGTCATCGAGCACGCCGAGCGCTTCGGCCTCGCCCAGCTCCACCAGCTGCGCGGCCGCGTCGGACGCGGCACCCGCGAAAGCTTCTGCATGCTGCTCTACGCCGAACCGCTCGGCAAAACCGCGGCTGAGCGCCTCGCCATGATGGAGGACACCGAGGACGGCTTCCTCATCGCCGAGAAGGACCTCGAGCTGCGCGGCGGAGGCGAGATGCTGGGCGCGCGCCAGAGCGGGGAAGCCGAGTTCCGCGTCGCGGGCGGCGTGAGCTACGCGGAGCTTCTCTCCGCCGCCCACGACGACGCCCGTCTGATCATGACCACCGACCCCGCTCTCACGAGCGAGCGCGGTCAGGCCTTGCGCCGCCTGCTCTACCTCTTCGAGTGCGACGAAGCCATCCGCCTCTTCCGCGCCGCGTAAGCAATATCGAGCGTCGCTTCCACTGAGCAAGTCCCTCACCTGCCCTGCCGGGCATCCTCTCCCATCCCGGGAGAGGAAAGTAACTCACTTCCTTCTCCCGGGACGGGAGAAGGTGCCCCGTCGAGCCGGAGGCTCGCCTTCGGCGAGGCGGGGCGGATGAGGGACTTTTCATAGAGACGAAGCCATCCGCCTCTTCCGCGCTGCGTAAGCACCCTCAGGACGATGACCCGCCCGACGGCGGCAACAGCGGCCGCTTCGTCTCCGTGCGCACGCGCCGCTCCGCGAGCTGGCGCAGCCGCGCCTCGTAGTCGGGCACCACGATGCCGGCCGACATGATGATTTTCGCCGCATCCTCGACGCTCATCTTGAGGAACGTCACGTCGCGCCGTGGCACGAAGCAGATGAACCCCGTCGGCGGCACGATGCCGGTCGGCATGAACACGGTGACCAGCTCCTCCTCGCCGCCCGGCTGCGTGATCGATATCTCGCCCTTGGTCTCGCCCGTGACGAACACCAGCGACCACAGCCCCTTGGAGGGAAACTCGATCAGCCCGACCTTCTGGAATCCCTGCTGCTGCCCGCTCGCCGTCGCCGCCACGAGCGACTCGAAGAACTGCTTCAATGCGCGGTACACGTTGCGCACGATCGGCATGCGGTCGAGCGCGAGCTCGCCGAACGAGATCAGCGACCGGCCGAGCAGGTTCGCCGCGAGTGCGCCGGTGAGCGTGAGGAACACCATGCCGAACAGCAGGCCGATGCCGGGCACCGGGAACGGAAGATACGTGTCCGGCAGGTAGACGGCCGGCACGAACGGCTTCAGCCACGCGTCCGCGACGTTGATCACCCACCAGATGATGTAGATGGTGAGCGTCACCGGCCCGACGATGATCAGCCCCGTGAGGAAGTAGTTGCGCAGCCGCGCGCCGATCCTGAGCGGCGCCCCGTCGTCGACCGCAAGGCTCTGCAGACCGGCAGGAAGTCCGCCGCCGTCTCCCCCGCCCGAGGGCTCGTCCTTGCCGGGAGTTTTGTTCGTCATTGCGCGGCCATGGTGAGGCGCCCGCCGCCCATCGTCAACACCCGCTGCCGGAAGGGCGGAGCCGAGAAGCCGGCCCCGCGGGATCGCCCGGGACTACTGCGTAACGACCATGCAATCGAAGCCTTGCGGCTTGAGCGCGGCGCAGAGCTGGTCCGGCTCCTTGGCGTTCGCATAGGGCCCGAGGCGGACGCGATAGAAGGTGCCCATGCTGCCGATCACCGTTTCGTCGATCTCGGGAGCCACCGAGCCGTCACGCACCGGCTGGAAGCCGCTGAGCGACTGCGCGAGCCTCTCGGCTTCGTCGCGCGAGCGCACGGCGGCGACCTGGAGCTTGTACTTGCCGGCCGCCGCCACAGGGGCCGCGGTCGCGACCTTCGTGGGCTGGGCCGGCGGCGGCGCGGAAGCCTCAGCCGAACCCCACGGCAGCTCCTGCGGCTCGGCCGGCGGCGGCGAATCCGGCGAGCGCTGCACCATCGATGACGTCTGTGCGGTGACCACCGTGTTGTCCGCGCTCCACGTCGCGGCCTGCTCGGTGGACCCGGTGGTCACTGCGGGCGGCGCGGCCTGCGTCGAGCCCGAGCCGAACATGTTGCCGAAGAAGTTCGTGACCGCCGTGCCGGCGCCCTCGATGGGGTTCGAGACCGGTGCCTGCGGCGGCGCGGGGTTGCTCGTCGCGGCGAGAGGATTGAGGCCGGCGTCGGGCGCCGCTGCCGGCGGCGGAACATAGGCATCCGAGACCGGGGCAGCCGAGACCGGCGCTCCCGCGCCTTGAGCGGCAACGCTCGCGTCCGCAGTCTGCGTTTCCCACGATGAGGTTTGCGGCGGCGGCGCCTCGGCGACGAAGGCCGGGTTCGCCGCCTGAACCTCGGTTCCGGCGACGGGCGTGCCCGCGCTCGCACCGGGTGCCATTCCGGCCACCAGTGTGGCGCTCTGGCCCTCGCTCGTTTGCGACGGGGACGGCGACGGCGAGAGGAAGCTCCAGAAGCCGCCCTCCGAACCGCTGTTGTCGGCCGTCTGCGTCATCGCTGCCGGCGCCGGCTGCGGCGAGCTGCTGCCCGTCAGCGACGGCATCGAGATCGACGGCACGGAGATGCCGTCCCACCAGGATTGCTTGGTCACCTGCACCACTTGCGCGCCGCTCGCAGGCGTCGGCGTCGGCGCGCTCGCCGTCTTGGTGCTCTGATCGAGAGGTGCCGCCCCGATCGGCGGCGCCTGGTCGCCGAGGCCGGCCTCGCGATAGGCAAGCTGCCGCTCCTCGGTGGCCTTGGCCTTGTCGGTGTCCGAGAGCCCGCCCTTGAGCCACACGGCGGTCGTGAGATCGGAGATGGCCTGGGCCGGACGGCCGAGCCTGCGGAAGGCCGCGCCGCGCAGATAGAGCGCGCGCGCCATCTGCGCATTGGGAAGCCCACCGCCCGCGAGCGCGACGCTGAGCTGCTGCTCGGCGCCAGCCATGTCGCCGGTCTCATAGGCCTTGGTGCCGGCCGCATAGGCGCGCTGGATCGCGGCGGTGTCCTTCTGCGCCGGCTGCTCTTCGGCGGCCTTCTTGGTCTTTTTGGCCGCAGCGGCGGCATCCCCGCCGAGCGCGAGGCCAGCGAAGCACGCCGTCAGAATCGTGGCTGTCAGCGCCGCAAGCCGGTACCGGCCACGACCCGCCCCTCGATGCATCGCATTTACCATGCGTAGCTTTATCCCTGCCGCCAGTAGAACGCAGCACCCCGCGAAGGTTTAGGTCAATCATGGGGAAGAGGCAAATCCGGGGCAGTACGGTGACAGGCTCTTATCCCCCTTTTCCAGCCCCTTATCCCCTCATTCCACGGTCACCGACTTGGCGAGATTGCGCGGCTGGTCCACGTCCGTGCCCATGAACACGGCCGTGTGGTAGGCAAGCAATTGTACGGGCACGGCATAAATGATGGGGTTGGTCAGCGGATGCGCCGTGGGCGCCGTGATGTGGGCCGCGAGCGAGCACCCGATCTTGTCGGGATTGGCGTTGGAAATCAGGATGATCTGCCCACCGCGCGCCGCCACCTCCTGGACGTTCGACACCGTCTTCTCGAGCAGGTCGTCCTCCGGCGCCACGACGATCACCGGCACGTTCTCGTCGATGAGCGCGATCGGCCCGTGCTTGAGCTCGCCCGCCGCATAACCCTCGGCGTGGATATAGGAGATTTCCTTGAGCTTGAGCGCCCCCTCGAGCGCGATCGGATAGCTCGAGCCGCGGCCGAGGTAGAGCACGTCGCGGGCCTTGGAGAGGGCCTGCGCCAGCTCCGCGAACTGCTCATCGTTGCGCAGCATCGAGGAGATGAGCCGCGGCACCTCGACCAGCGCCGTGACGAGCTCCTGCTCGACCTCGTCCGAGATCGCGCCACGCGCCTTGCCGAGCGCGATGGCGAGGCAGGCGAGCGCCGCCAGTTGGCAGGTGAACGCCTTGGTCGAGGCGACACCGATCTCGGGCCCCGCGAGCGTCGGCAGCACGGCATCCGATTCGCGCGCGATGGTGGACGTGCGCACATTGACGATGGAGGCGATGCGCTGCCCGTTGGCGCGAGCGTAGCGCAGCGTCGCGAGCGTGTCCGCCGTCTCGCCTGACTGCGATACGAAGAGCGCGAGCCCGCCTTCCGGCAGCGGCGCCTCGCGATAGCGAAGCTCGGACGCGACGTCGATCTCGACGGGCAAGCGCGCGTAGCGCTCGATCCAATACTTGCCGACCAGCCCCGCATAGTAGGCCGTGCCGCAGGCGGAGATCGTGACTCGGGTGATCTTCGCGAGGTCGAGCCCGAGATCGGGGAAGTTGACGCGCGCGTTCGCCATGTCGAGGTAGTTCGACAGCGTGTGGCTGATGACGTCCGGCTGCTCGTGGATCTCCTTGGCCATGAAATGGCGGTGATTGCCTTTGTCGACGAGCAGCGAGCTCGCCACCGACTTGATCAGCGGGCGCGTGACGCATTCGCCCGCGCGGTCGAACACCTCGACGCCGGCGCGGCGCATCACCGCCCAGTCGCCCTCTTCCAGGTAGGTGATGGCATCGGTGAACGGCGCCAGCGCGATGGCGTCGCTGCCGAGATACATCTCGCCGCGCCCATGGCCGATGGCGAGCGGGCTTCCCTGCCGCGCTGCGATCATGAGGTCGTCCTCGCCGGCGAAGATGATGCCGAGCGCGAAGGCGCCCTTGAGCTTGCCGAGCGCCGCGCGGACCGCATCGATCGGCCCGTGCCCCTGCGCCATCTCGTCGGTGACGAGGTGCACCACGGCTTCCGTATCGGTGTCGGTCTCGAACGCGTGCCCCTTGGCCGTGAGCTCGGCCTTGAGCTCGCGGAAGTTCTCGATGATGCCGTTGTGCACCACCGACACCTTGGCGCTCATGTGCGGATGCGCGTTGCGCTCCGTCGGCCGCCCGTGCGTCGCCCAGCGCGTATGCCCGATGCCGG